>NZ_LR130778.1:0-166875 GCF_900538275.1 Petrocella atlantisensis
ATGGTTTCAGCTGGTGATTTTAGAAATGGTCTAACAATAGAAATGGATAATAACATCTATGTCATTATTGAGTTTCAACATGTTAAACCCGGTAAAGGTGCAGCTTTTGTTAGAACAAAGATTAAGAATTTGAAAACAGGTGCCGTGATTGAAAAATCATTTAGGCCAACAGAGAAATTTGAAAATGCTATTATTTCTAGAAAAGACATGCAGTATTTGTATGCAGATGGTGATATTTTCCATTTTATGGATGTAGAATCCTATGAACAGATTGGTTTAAGTGAAGATCAGTTAGATGGTGCCCTAAAATTCGTAAAAGAAAATGAAATTGTAAAGGTTTTATCTCATGCAGGTAAAGTATTTGGTGTTGAACCACCTATCATTGTTGAGTTATTGGTAACACATACTGAACCGGGTGTTGCAGGTAATACAGCACAAGGCGCAACAAAACCGGCGACAGTAGAAACCGGTGCAACAGTCTATGTACCTTTGTTTGTTAACATTGGCGATAAATTAAAAATCGACACAAGAACCGGCGAATACATATCTAGAGCAAACTAGAATAAAGCAGCCCTAAAGGATATCAATGGGGCTGCTTTATTGTTGTTCATGCAAGCAAACCGCGACAAAGTCGCTTTGTTCTTGCATACTTGAGCGACTTTAGATATAATGATACTAGCACGTTGTGAATACAATGGAATGGAGGCATATAATGGACAGACAAGTTTTAAAAATACATGATCATGAAGATGTAGGAGAAATTCATATTGCAGATGAGGTTATTGCAATTATTGCAGGTCTTGCAGCGACAGAAGTAGAAGGTGTCAAAGGCATGGTAGGCAATTTGGCAGGTGACATTGTTGAACTACTTGGAAGAAAGAATCTAGCAAAAGGTGTGATTGTTGAAGTTGGTGAAGGTTGTGTTTCCCTTACCCTTGCAATTGTTGTAACCTTTGGTAGTCAGATTATAGAGGTGTCGAAAAGTGTCTCTGAAAAGGTTAAAAATGCAGTAGAGACCATGACCGGACTTAAAGTGGAAGTCGTGAATATAAATGTTACCGGTGTTGACATAGAGAAGTAATATCACAAATCGAAAAACGTTGATACCCTTAAATAGTTATTTAAGGGTATTGTAATGTATGGAGGCAATCATGAATAGAAAAAACATCAGAGAGAATATCTTCAAGATTATATTTTCCTATGAATTTGGACTTGAGGTCCCGATTGAAGAGCATATTGAGGATTATCTGGGGACCATTGAAGTCAAGGACGATGAAGCTGTTTATATTAAAACCAAGGCAATGGGTATTGTAAGTAAGAAAGCAGAACTTGATGCTACCATTGGTTCAAGTTCTACGAGTTGGAATCTAAAACGTATTGCAAATGTAGAAATGGCCATTCTTAGGTTGGCCTTATTTGAGATTCTATATGATGAAGAAATACCCACCAATGTAGCTATTAATGAAGCCATAGAAATGGCAAGAAAATATGGTGGTGATCAATCGCCAAAGTTTGTTAATGGTGTTATAGCAGGAATCGTAAATGAATAACTTTAGATAGAGTAGGGATAAGATGGAAAAGCAGGTACTAAAGGTTAGTCATGTTAATGCCTATATTAAACAATTAATGGATAAAGATTTCATTCTAAAAAACATATCCGTACAAGGTGAGATTTCCAACTATAAAGCGCATAGTTCAGGACATCTCTACTTTACTTTAAAAGATGATGAGAGTACTATAAGCTGTGTAATGTTCAAAACCCATGTCCAAAACTTAGGATTTGAAATTGAAAACGGCATGAAAATCATTGTTCAGGGTGCTGTATCCGTTTATGAGCGAAGTGGTCAGTACCAGATTTATGTCCGCAAGATTATGCAGGACGGATTAGGTATACTGTATCAAGCTTTTGAAGCATTGAAGAAAAAACTAAGTGCTGAAGGTCTTTTTAGGGAAGAAGCCAAAAAACCTATTTGTAAATATGCCGCCCATATTGGCATCATAACCTCGGATACAGGTGCAGCTATAAGAGATATCGTCCAAGTAGCGAAACGACGGAATCCTTATATAAAAATGACCCTATATCCGGCACTGGTTCAAGGAACGGATGCTGCTCAAACCATCATCAAAGGTATTGCTTATTTTAACCAAGAAAAAAATGTAGATACCATCATCCTTGGTAGAGGTGGTGGGTCTATTGAAGACTTATGGGTGTTTAATGAAGAAGCGCTAGCAAGAAGCATTTTCATGTCCGAGATACCCATCATATCTGCTGTGGGTCATGAAACAGACTTTACCATATCCGATTTTGTTGCAGATCTAAGAGCACCTACGCCTTCTGCTGCAGCTGAATTAGCAGTTTATGATTACTATACTTTACAAAATAATCTAAACCAATTGGAGCTAACATTAAGACAAGCCATTTATCGACAGTTGGATCTAAAGAAAAAAAGATTGGAACTCCTAAAAATTCAATTATCCCATCAACACCCAGGGCTTAAATTTGAAAGAAAGTATCAGTATATTGTAGAATTAGAAGATAAGATGAAAATGCTTATGGCAAATATCCTGAGAAGAAAGCAACATCAGTTGGACCTACTTGAGGAACAATTAAAAGGCTTGTCACCCACCCAAAGATTAAAAGAGGGTTATGCTTATTTAAGTGATCTTCAGTTTAACAAGATTACATCTGTTAACCAACTCAAGGACAATGACAAGGTTATGGTAACCTTATCGGATGGTCATGTTATAGCTACAGTTGATACCATCGAATATAATAAAGGAGATGCGTGAAATGGATAAAAAGACATCCTTTGAAACTTCTATAGAAAAACTGGAAAAAATCGTTCATGAATTGACATCAGAGGATCTGACTTTAGAAGGCTCAATTAAAACCTATAAAGAAGGCATGGCATTGGTAAAGCATTGTAACGATTCTATTGATAAGATTGAAAAAGAGCTAGAAATCCTGACAAATAGGAAGGCGTAGAGATGAATGAATTTGATAAAAAATTAAGAAAACAGCAGCAAAATATCAATCAACTTCTTATCGAATTTCTCCCGCAGGAAACCAGTGGCTATCATGAAATCGTAATTGAAGCGATGACATATAGTCTTTTGGCAGGTGGAAAAAGAATTAGACCTATGATACTTGAAGAAGTATATGGTTTGTTCAAGCCAAAGTCATTGTCTATAGAACCGTTTATGGTTGCTATTGAGATGGTGCACACCTATTCATTGGTTCATGATGATCTACCGGCTATGGACAATGATGATCTAAGGCGTGGCTTGCCGACCTGTCATAAAAAATATGGTGAAAATATCGCTATTCTCGCAGGCGATGCTTTACTAAATAGGGCATATGAGATCATGTTGGAAGGTGTCATGAAATATAAGTTAGGTGACCAAGGCCTATTGGCCGCTTCCTGTTTGGCAACAAATGCCGGAACGAAAGGTATTATAGGTGGTCAAGTTGCAGACATTACTTATGAAGATCAAGCAGTAGATATGGATGTTATTGGGTACATCCATCAACATAAAACATCGGCTCTGATTGAGGCAGCATTTATGATGGGTGGATACCTTGCCGGACAAAGCGATGAGGTCATAAAAAGGTTGAACAGAATAGGGCGATGCATTGGTCTGGCTTTTCAGATTCAGGATGATTTACTGGATATAACGGGAGATGAGGCTAAGCTTGGCAAGCCGATATTGAGCGATATGAAGAATAAAAAAACGACTTATGTAGATTTAAAAGGTGTTGAAGGCTCTAAAGTTATCGTAGCGGATCTACTGGAAGAGGCACTAAGTGTGCTTAAATCATTTGATAGCACTAAGACCGTCTTCTTAAGAGATTTTATTAACTATCTTAAGGAACGAACATTTTAAGTTTAAAGGGTAAAAATTATAGTATTCAAGGAGAATAACATGAATGAGATCAGTGATTTATTAACCAACAGAGTATTTCTTTCAGCAATGATAGCATGGTTTATCGCTCAATCTATAAAAATAACATGGATATTGATCAAAGAAAAAAGATTTGATGTTGGTAGAATAATGGGATCCGGCGGTATGCCCAGTGCGCATTCAGCATCTGTGGTTGCAACAACGTTTTGTATTGGCAAGATTATGGGTTTTAATAGCCCTATGTTTGGTTTTGCAGGTATGATGAGCTTTATCGTCATGTATGATGCAGCTAATGTAAGGATGGCGGCAGGCAAGCAAGCAAAGCTTATTAACCGGATAATCAAAGAACTAGGTGAACATAGATTTTCTATGTATAAGGAACTTAAGGAACTTTTGGGTCATACATATCTAGAAGTTTTTGTGGGTGGCTTACTGGGTATGATTGTAGGACTAAATATGGCATAATAGCTTCAGTGATGCTATAATAGTTTTGACCCTTTAACTATGAAATAATAAGTTAGAGCTGAAGATGCAGTATTCTAGTCATGACCTGCGCATCAGAAGACGGGCCTAAAAAACCGTATAAGGGCATATCGATGAAGTTTCTGGTGTGAGCTTGCGACGCCCAGTCGCGGGCTTGTGCTGGGAGTTAAGACATTAGGGCGATCCACAAGGGCATGTGGGCGTTGACCCTTTTGTCGCGGAGACCAACGTATGTGGGTTAACATGATCTACGGCGTTGGATTAAACCTGTCATGCGGCGTAAGCTGTGGACAGTGTAGCCTGCCTTGCGTGACTTTGAAGGGGATAGTAATTTAGGCATTGATTCTTAGGCCAAAGAGGATGTGTTATTGTTGCTTGAAATTTGAAGTTGCTAAAGAGGCTAAGAAGCGTTTGGTGATGTGAGGAAAACTCCTAGACTGTTCGATAGAGGTTATCATAGGATTACAGTGTGGTTATTAAGGCGATCTAGCGCCAGTTGTTTTGGGAATTCAATGAAAGAGGAATCGCTCCTTTGGCGACATCGGAGTTTGAATTTGGGAAAACCTGCTAGACTACATGCCGCAAAATTTACTATGGTAATTATCTTCAGCTTTTAATTTTAATATAGTTTTAGTTTTGACACCTTAACCAGTTATATAATTTAGAAAACTGAGTTTTGGCTTTAACCAAAGTGTTAATCAAAATAGGTACAAGTATGAGATGAGGGTATGCATGAGTGAACAAAAAAGTCGGGTTAAATTCCGCAATATGTATACAAATAAAAAGGTGAATTACTTATGGGTTTATGTAATCACAGTGATTACATTTTTTGTAGCCTTAATTTTAGGTTATATATCTTTAGTATTTATGGAAAAAGTTAGTGTTATTGGTGCACTTTTTATCTTACTATTTATTGTTTTTTTAGGTGTTATTTTTGACTTGTTAGGTATATCCGTAACGGCAGCTACAGAAACGCCTTTTCATTCTATGTCCTCCGGTAAGGTTCGGGGTGCCCAAGAAGCCATATTAATTATTCGAAATGCCGGTTCAGTAGCCAACTTCTTTAATGATGTAATCGGTGATATTTCCGGGATTATTTCAGGATCAGCTTCTGCTGCTATCATAATTAAACTGAATGAAACCATGACCATAAAAACAACGGCTTCAAGTATTATTCTAACGTCCATCATTGCCGCTATTACCGTAGGCGGTAAGGCAATTGGTAAAGAAGTTGCTTTACGACACGCCAATTATATTGTTTATAGATTGGGTATACTACTAAGCTACATAAAAAAAAGGAAAAAAAGGTGACCTATGTTTAAAGTATTGGATAAAATTCATTCCCCTGAGGACTTAAAAAGCCTAGATAGGGATGATTTAAATAGATTAAGTCATGAAATAAGAAAATATTTGGTGGATGTGATTAGCGTAACAGGTGGTCACCTGAGTTCCAACTTAGGTGTGGTGGAACTCACCATTGCCCTACATTACGTTTTTAATTCACCAGTTGATAAATTAATATGGGATGTAGGTCATCAAAGCTATGTTCACAAGATCTTAACAGGACGTAAAGAAGCACTTAAGACCGTCAGGCAATACCAAGGCCTTAGTGGCTTTCCAAAACGTCTTGAAAGCGAACACGATTGTTTTGATGTGGGGCATAGTTCAACCTCTATATCTGCTGCTATTGGATATGCTGTTGCAAGGGATATGAATAAGGATGATTATAGTGTTGTAGCCATTATTGGGGATGGCGCTTTGACTGCAGGAATGGCATTTGAAGCCCTTAATAACGGTGCTCAGATGAAAAAGAATTTCATCGTAATCTTAAATGACAACCAAATGTCCATAGGAAAAAATGTTGGTGGTATGGCGGAGTATCTTGATACCATAAGAACCGGTCATGTCTATAAAGAGATTAAGCATGATGTTCACAAGGTATTTGATCGCATCCCAGTGGTTGGTAAGATGCTAACAAAAGGTGTTAGAGAAATCAAAGATGCCTTTAAGCAAGTATTTATTCCGGGGATGTTTTTTGAAGAAATGGGTTACACTTATTTGGGGCCAATAGATGGTCATGCGGTACCACAGATTATAAAAGTCCTAAACCAAGCCCGCAGAATAGAAGGGCCGGTTCTAATTCATGTTAACACAATAAAAGGAAAAGGTTATCATCATGCGGAAATCAACCCATCTAAGTTTCATGGTACAAAGCCTTTTATAACAACAAATGGTGAAGCTTTAGTAAAAAAAGCGGCGAACACTAAAAAGACTTATGGCGAGTTGATGGGTGATCAATTGATTCAGTACATCGAAGATGGCCATAAAATTGCAGGCATAACTGCAGCCATGCCGGACGGAACAGGAATGACCCGTTTTATGAAAAAATATCCTAAAGCCTTTTTTGATGTAGGTATTGCCGAACAACATGCTGTTACATTTGCTGCAGGCTTAGGTCTAAGTGGTATTAAGCCTTTTGTTGCCATCTATTCAACTTTTTTACAAAGAGCCTATGATCAGGTGTTACATGATGTTTGTATACAAAAAATCCCGGTTGTTTTTATGTTGGACAGGGCTGGATTGGTCGGAGAAGACGGTGAAACCCATCAAGGTGTTTTTGACTTATCCTATTTGAACCACATGCCGAATATGACAGTCATGGCACCTATGGATAGTGAAACCTTTAAAGATATGATGGCTTTTGCATTAACTTATATGGATGGGCCCATTGCCATACGGTATCCAAAAGGTGAAGCGCCCTTCTTCGGGTATGATAAAAGTCCCATTGTCTATGGTAAAAGTGAAGTATTAGAAACGGGTCAAGATATAGCAATTCTTGCAGTCGGTTCGATGGTGGATGAAGCCTTAAAAGCCAGTGCAATGGTCAAATCATCGGTCACAATTGTAGATGCTAGGTTTGTTAAACCGATTGACTACGATCAAATTGATCGATTGGCAGCCACACATAAGTATTTATTAATAGCTGAAGAAAACACTATGATTGGTGGTTATGGTAGTGAAGTCTTGCGCTATGTGCACCAAAAAGGTTATGATATAAAAGTGGAAATCATGGGTATTAAAGATGATTTTATTGAACATGGATCTAGAAATAAGCTAATGGAAATACTGGGTTTGACAGCCAATCATATAGCGGCATATATAGAAAGATATAACAGGTGATACTATGTCAGTAGAGAAAGAAAGGCTTGATATTCTACTCGTTGAGTTGGGTCTAGCACCATCACGTGAAAAAGCCAAGACATTAATCATGTCCGGTAATGTTTTTGTTGGCGGTCAAAGAGAAGATAAAGCAGGAACAAAAGTCAATAAAGCGTTGGAAATTATTGTCAAGTCCAATCCAAACCCTTATGTGAGTCGTGGTGGTTTCAAATTGGAAAAAGCCTTACAACAATATCCAATCGTTCTTGAAGATAAGATTTGTATGGATGTAGGAGCTTCAACAGGTGGCTTTACGGATTGCATGTTACAAAATGGTGCGAAGAAAATCTATGCAATAGATGTAGGTAGAGGACAATTGGATTGGAAGCTTCGACAAGATACACGTGTGGTATGTATGGAGAAAACCAATATTAGGTATGTAACGCCTGAGCAGATTCCAGATCCTATTGACTTTGTTAGTATTGATGTATCCTTCATTTCACTTCTTAAAGTCCTACCTACAGTTAAGCAGTTGATTAAAGAACAATGTGAAATGATTTGTTTGGTCAAACCTCAATTCGAAGCCGGACGTGAAAAAGTTGGGAAAAAGGGTGTGGTTAGAGATCCTTTAATCCATAAAGAAGTTTTGATCCGTATTTTGTCAGAATCGGTTCAAATGGGTTTTGAATTTTTAGGTTTGGAATATTCACCAATAAAAGGCCCAGAGGGTAATATTGAGTATTTACTATATGTGAGAAAGCATGCAGTGGATGTGTCATATGAAAGCTTTAAGGCACGTATCGATGAGGTCGTAGATCAAGCTCATGAAACACTGTAGTTGGTGACGTAATGAAGAATGTCTATATGATAATTAACACCAGTAAGGACCCGACTTTGACCTATAGCTGTAAGATTATGGATTGGTTGAAGTCTAAGGACTGCAAAGTGTACATAGATAGCTATGTACGAGAGTGTTATGCCTTCAATGCGATTGATATTGAAGATGATTCAGAACTGGATGAAATTGATTTCGCTATTGTACTAGGCGGTGATGGTACGATTATCCATTCGGCAAGACGATTGGCGATGCATGAAATACCAATCTTAGGGATTAATCTAGGAAATCTTGGATTCTTAGCAGAAATAGAGGAACATGAGTGGCAAGAAAATCTAGAGAAGGTTCTGGAAGGTAAGTTTGAAATAGAAACCAGAATGATGTTAGAGGCGCAGATATACACGAATGGCATTTTAATTGAAGAAGGATTCTGCCTAAATGATGTTGTCATTAGTCGTATGGCATTATCTCGAATGGTAGGGTTTAGCATCTATGTTAACGATGAGTTTGTTAATTATTATTCAGCAGATGGAATCATTATTGCAACACCTACCGGATCAACCGCTTATAACTTATCAGCAAACGGACCTATACTAGCACCACATAACGAGATGATTGTTATGACGCCCATCTGTCCCCATTCACTAACGGCTAGGAGTATTGTATTATCCAGCAACGATATAGTGAGAATCACTTTTGAACATAATCGAAGGTCATGGGACAATGACTTAATGGTGACCATTGATGGTCAAGAAGGTAAAGAAATCAACAATGATGCAGAAATAATTATCCAAAAAGCGGATTTAAAAACCAGGCTTATTCAAATAGAAGGACATAATTTTTATCATATATTAAGAAGAAAACTGGGTGGTAATTAGAGGAGGTTGGTTATGAAAATAGCTAGACAATCAAAGATCATAGAACTGGTGAATCATTTTGTTATAGAAACCCAAGAGGAATTGGTGCATCGACTGCAAGAAAATGGTTTTGAAGTAACACAGGCAACGATTTCAAGAGATATAAGGGACCTTAAACTCACCAAAGTATCCATACCGGGTGGCAAACAAAAATACGCCATACTTCCATCTAAAGAAACTAATTTAAGTGAAAAGTATATTCGGATATTCAAAAATGGGTATAGTGGCATGGACCGAGCGGGTAATATGATTGTACTTAAGACCTTAACCGGTATGGCTATGGCGGTTGCAGCCGCAGTAGATGCAATGGATTTTGATGAGGTTGTTGGATGTATAGCAGGTGACGATACCATTTTTTGTGCGACACGAACAGAAGCTGATGCTATTTTTGTTATGGAACGCTTAAGCAAAGTGGCACACAGCCAATAAGAACATAGCTTTTGGGAGGATTAGATGCTAACCTATTTACATGTAGAAAATTTTGCTCTAATTAAATCTTTGGAAATTGACTTTGATCATGGTTTAACTGTTCTTAGTGGTGAAACCGGTGCAGGTAAATCCATTGTCATTGGTTCTATGAATGCCATATCCGGTGGAAAGTTAGACAAGTCGATTATTCGCAAGGGTTCTGATTATGCCTTGATTGAAATGATTTTTGTTCTACAGGAAGAAGCATTAATACGATTGAAAGAAAAATACGGTATTGACTATAATCATGAACAAGAATTAATCGTTTCAAGAAGATTTAATATGACAGGGCGTAGTGTTTATAAAGTGAACCATCAGACGGTGACTGCCACAGTGGTTAGTGAAATCGCGGATATGACTTTAGACATTCACAGTCAACATGAACATCAATCCCTTTTAAATCCAAACAATCATATTGATTTGTTAGACCGATATGTAGGTCAATCTCTAAAGTCTTTAAAAGACGATCTGTATATGGATTATATAACATACAAAAAATTGGTTAAAACTATTGAGGAAGACCATCTTACAGTAGATGATCGAAAGCGGGAAATAGATTTTTTGAGATTTGAAATCAATGAGATTCAGTCAGCCAATCTGATTGTAGGTGAAGATGAAACCTTAAGTAAAGAGTATAAGCTTTTGTCCAATCGTAATAAGATCCTTCAAAAATTATTAAGTGTTGAACAACGGTTAACACAGAATCCAGAAATGAATCTATGGGAATGGATTGGTCAAATGCTTCGTGAATTTGAAAGTATTCGACATCTGGATGATGAAATCGAGGACATGGCCATTATGATGGCTCAGATTGAAGACATGGTTAGAGATTTAAACAAGCATGTTGAAAGCTACCTTGAAGAATTGGGATCCGATCATCAAAGCCTGAACGAAGTAGAAGAGCGTATACACATCATCAATACCCTGAAAACAAAGTATGGTCAGACCATTGAATTGATTCTAGATGCATTAGAAGAAAAAGAAAAACGGTTGGAACATCTGGAAAACTATGAGACAGAACTTGAGAAAACCAAAGCGGCCATTCTGGCCTTAACGGCTAAACTGGAGAAAAAGTGTGCGACTATTTCTAATCTAAGACAGAAAGCGGCCAAAGAAATCGGAACAAACATTGAGTCGGTTCTGGTAGATTTGAATTTTTCAGATGCTAAAATGGAAATAGATATTGAAAGAATGGATCAATTTAGTCAAAATGGTTATGATAAGGTGACCTTTTTAATCAGCACGAATAAAAACGAATCCGTGCAACCTTTGGTCAAAATTGCTTCCGGTGGTGAGCTATCAAGAGTCATGTTGGCCATTAAGTCTGTTTTTGCTGAAATGGATCAAATTGGCACCTTGGTATTTGATGAGATCGATAGTGGTATCAGTGGACGCACCGCTCAAAAAGTGGGAGAGAAGATGTCAGCATTAGCTGTGCATAGACAGATTATCTGTATAACCCATTTACCACAGATTAGTGCAATGGCGGATCAGCATTATTTGATTGAGAAATCCGAATCACAAAATAGGATAGAAACCTATGTAAGACAACTAAAAGGTGCTGAAATCTTCCAAGAATTAGCCAGACTTATTGGCGGCGCTATCATAACAGAAAACACACTGGAGTCAGCTAGGGAAATGAAAGAACAAGCGACGGCGATAAAAGAGGCACATATTTCTAAATTATAACTCAAAAGCTTAACATGAAAAGAAGGCTAAAGGGATGGTATGGTCCTTTAGCCTTCTTTTCTTATAACACCTTAATGATTTAGGGTAAGAATTTTAAACTGATATCAAGAGCCTGAACCGAATGGGTGAGCGCACCAACACTAATGATGTCCACACCGGTCTTAGCTACGTCAAGGATTCGATCTAAAGTCATGTTACCACTGGCTTCCAGTATGGCTTTACCTTGATTGATAGCAACAGCGGCACGAAGCATATCGTTGGTCATATTATCAAGCATAATGATGTCCACATCAAGATCCAAAGCTTCTTTAAGTGCTTCAAGACTTTCAACTTCTACCTCGATTTTTGTAGTATGGGGTATGTGAGCACGAATCTGTGTCACAGCATTTTGCATCGACCCTGCTCCGGCGATATGATTGTCTTTAATCATAACAGCATCCGAGAGGCCATATCTATGATTATAACACCCGCCGACACGAACTGCATATTTCTCAAGTAACCTAAGTCCGGGCGTGGTTTTTCTTGTGTCGACAATTCGAACAGGATAACCTTGAACCTTCTGAGCATACTGATGAGACATGGTTGCTATACCGCTCATCCGCTGACTTAGATTCAAGGCCAATCTTTCACCCATCAAAATCTTATCAAGAGGACCGGATAGATCGCCTAATATGAATCCGGGTTTTACAAAATCACCATCTTTGGCAGAGGGTTCAAAAATAATTGTCTTATCAATGGTTTGAAACACAAGGTTTATAATATCTATGCCACAGATGATACCTTCTTCTTTTGCGATAAAAGTGGCACGAATATTATGACTTTGAAATAGGATGTTCTGAGAAGTAATATCCCCATAGGGCATGTCTTCTTCAAGCCACGCTTTAATTTTATTAATTAACTGATGTTCATTCATAGGTCCTTGCATGGTTAAAGCCCTTTCTTTTCAATATCTTTATAATGACAACCTAAACTTTCATGGGCTAAAGCATCTTCAACGACCATCAAGCTGACAGATATAAGATTATAGGATTTGGCATGGTCGATATGATCATAACGCACTTTTTTAAGTTGATGTAAGAGCCGTGTTAACTTTGATTTGGCCAATCTAAGTTGGCTATCATAACGGACGATACCCACATGTTTGGTCATGATTTCTTGAATATAAGCTTTATGTACAAGATAGTTTTGTGAAGCAGTCGTTTTTGTATACTTCCATGGATCGAGTGGGTTAATAGAATAAGAAGGCAGTGGAAGATCTTCGTGATGTGAGACAATATGTTCGGCGACGTTTTTACCAAAGACTAAGCACTCCAGTAAGGAGTTACTGGCCAATCGATTGGCACCATGAACACCTGTTGAAGCTACCTCACCACATGCATATAAATGCTTAAGATTGGTACGGCCCATTAAATCTGTACAGATACCACCAATGGTATAATGGGCAACCGGTGTTACCGGAATAAGGTCAACGCCAAGAATTAAACCATCTTTTTCAAGTGTTTTATAGATATTAGGGAAACGTTCTTTTAAATAGGCCGTTTTTAAATGTCTGGTATCTAGATAAACAAAAGGTTCATGGGTGGAAGTTATAACGTCATAGATGGCTTTTGACACGATATCTCTAGGTGCTAATTCTTTTAGTGGGTGAATGTGATCCATAAAGCGGTTCTTATGAGCATCTAACAAATAGGCACCGACACCACGCATAGCCTCAGTAATAAGAAAATAACCTTTATCTTTATTTTTATAAGCTGTTGGATGGAATTGAATATAGCGCATATCTTGGCATTTTGCGCCAGCAAAAGCAGCGATAGCAATAGCCTCACCGGTTGAACCTTCTTGATTTGTTGTATGTTCATAGAGATCACCAAGTCCCCCGGTTGCCATTACAATATGTTTGGCATAGAGAACCTGTATGGTTCCATCCATCTCATAGACGATACCAATGGCTTCTTGATGATGTACCACGAGTTCTAACAAAGAAGCGCCTCTTAAGATTTGTATATTGTCGGATGAATTAATTTTCCGATCAAGTAAGCTCATAACCGATTGTCCGGTTTGATCACCGCCGGCATGAATGACTCTAGGAAAGGAATGTCCACCTTCTAAGGTAGCGCGAATGTTTTGTTTTGCATCTTGGTCAAATTCAACGCCAAGCTTTTTGAGTGTATGAATTTGATCGGGTGCACTTTCAATCAAAGTTTTAACAGCTTCTATATTATTGGTATGTCTACCGGCTGTTAGTGTATCATCGATATGAGCTTCAAAAGAATCCTTTTGGTCAAGAGAGATGGCGATGCCACCCTGGGCCAAAGTTGAGTTGGTGGAGTGGTGGCACATCATGGTGATATCTAGATTAGAAGGCAAATTAAGTGCAACATAAGTACCGGCCAAACCGGTACCGATAATAAGGACATCTGTGGTTTTCATGGTATTTCACCTTCTAACTGAGAGCCAGCATTTGGTCTAAGGCATTATAAGCGGCCAATCGTGTTGTTTCTTCTATCATCATTTCCGGACGACTGTTAAGTAAACATGTATATATATCTTCTAACTCTGTTTTCTTCATATTCTGACATAATAATTTACTGGATGCTAGGTGAAATGCTTTTTCAGGTTCATTTTGCCTAAGGCGGTGTATGACACCTTCTTCTGTACAAACGATGAAAGACTGGGCAGATGAAGTACTGGCACGATGAATAATGCCTGATGTAGAACCTATGTAATCCGCCAATTCAACAACACTTGGGTCGCATTCGGGATGGACCAATACTTCAGCATCCGGATAAAGTACTTTCATGGATTTTACGTCTTCAGCATTTAACCGATCATGCGTTCTACAAAAACCGGGCCACAAATGCATCTGCTGATCAGACAGTTGGGTGTTGATATAATGACCTAGATTCTTATCCGGCAAAAAAAGAATTTCTTTTTGTTCCAATTGACGGATGATGTGTAAAGCATTAGAGGAAGTGACGCATATATCCGTTAATGCTTTGACATCAGCAGACGTATTAACATAAGATACAATATAGTGATTCGGGTGTCTTTTTTTATGCATAGCAAGTGACTTCGCATCCACCATGTCTGCCATCGGGCATCCTGCATCTTGATTGGGGAGAAGTACTGTTTTATCTGGTGATAGAATCTTAGCCGTTTCAGCCATGAATTTTACACCACAAATAACAAGGCAATCAGCATCTACATCTTTACCATATTTGGCCATAGCCAAAGAATCACCCACAAAATCAGCTAAATCCTGTATTTCAGGAGACTGGTAAAAGTGGGCAATGATGGTTGCATTTTTTTCGGCTTTTAATTGATGAATTTTTGATATCAGTTCTTGAGACATGGTTATTCCTCTCCAATTTTGCATGTGTCTTGACATTATTTAGGAGAAGTATATCACAAACAGGCTTCAAGTGTCAAAAGGAAGCTATAGAAACTTTTGGGAGATCTTCTTCTGGGAAATATGGTATAAGATATAAAGATAATAATCCTAGGTACATGTAATTATATACAAAAAAAATAAGAATAATCGTTAATAAATGTTATATTTTATGATATAATGAATGCAAACAATCAAGGTTCGCTTAAGACTTTTCTTCGAGCTTTTTTTATGGAGTAATTATACAAATAACATTAAAATATTACACAACTGTTCAGAGATCGGAGTGATGGTATTGGAAACTCAGATGTGGCGGGAATTTTTAATTCCTTATCAGCAAGCGGTACAAGAGATGCAAATCAAATTCGAAAGCATTGTAAATGAATATCATAAATTAAGCCAGTACTCACCAATTGAATTTGTAACCGTTAGGGTTAAGAAAATATCCAGTATATTAGAAAAGGCAAAGAAAAAAGGTATTGCTTTAAGTGATATTGAAAATGAAATCGAGGATATTGCAGGGGTTAGAATTATTTGTCAGTTTGTTGAAGACATTGACAAAGTTGTAAGTCTTATTAAAAGTAGAAGGGACATTATGATAAAATATGAAAAGGACTATGTTACCAATACAAAGTCCAGTGGGTACAGAAGCTATCATATGATTATTTATTATGATGTTCATACGGCTTTAGGTGAGAAACGTATACAAGCAGAAATACAAATTCGTACATTGGCTATGAATTTTTGGGCGACAATTGAGCATTCTCTAAAGTATAAGTACAAACATAATATACCCATGGAGATTAGAAATAGGTTGGTTGCTGCAGCTGAGGCAGCTCACAACTTAGATAATGAAATGTCTAAGATTCGTTCTGAAGTTTTGGATGCTCAGGATTCTTTTCAATATAAGTCCGGTATTATTGCAGACATTCTTAATAATGTTCAGAATATTAGCAGTGTGGCCAATGATGATCTAGAGATTCAGCATATACAAGATGAGTTTTATCGGTTATGGGAATCCGGTGTTATTGAGGAGTTGACGGAGTTTAATAAGAGGTTGGATATTGTGGCTGAGACTTATAGGGCTCAGAGTTTGAATTAAAGATATAAGGTGTTGTTTAAGCAGTAAGTTTTTATTTTAGTCTAATCGACCGAAAGGAAGATAAATAAAATAAAAACTTACTGCTTTTTGTATCAAGAAACGAAGAGGCGAAGTCAATAAGGGCTATTTTTATGTTGTTTATTTCTAGCTCTCATGATATGATTAGACAGATTATGCGCTGATATGAATGGCGTGGTCATGAGTGAGGTTTAAGATGGATTTACCTTTATTATTTGAGAAAGAAATGCGCGTACTACTACAAGATAAGTATAGTGATTTTATAGATTCCTATGATCAACCCAGACATTTTGGGCTTAGAGTAAATGCCTTAAAAGTAGAGGATGATTTTGTCGATCAGATGGCTTTCGAGCTTGAAAAAATACCTTGGTGTAATCAGGGCTATTATTACCATGAGGATGAACGTCCTGGTAAAGACGCTTATTATATGGCGGGCTGTTATTATATTCAGGAACCCAGTGCTATGATGGTAGGTACGGCAGTAGATGCTAAGCCAGGAGATAAGATCATAGACTTATGTGCTGCTCCAGGGGGTAAAACGACCCATATAGCAGCCATGATGGAGCATCGTGGCATAATTGTATCTAATGATATTAGTCCCTCAAGAGTTAGAAATCTTAATAAAAATATACAGATTAGCGGTATAAGAAATTGTATCGTAACAAGTGAAGATCCTGCCAACTTAGCGAAGGCTTGGCCGGGTTACTTTGATAAAGTATTGGTGGATGCACCTTGTTCAGGTGAAGGTATGTTTCGAAAAGATCCTAAGCTGATTAAGAGTTGGGAAGAGAACGGACCGGATGATTTTGTACCTATACAGAGAAGCATTTTAGCTTCTGCGCATAGATTATTAAAAAACGGTGGGACTTTAACCTATTCAACTTGTACATTTAATATGAAAGAAAACGAACATATGATAGCTGAGTTTTTAAAAGAATACCCTCAGTATGTGTTGGTTGAATTGGAAAATATTTTGCCCGTATCGATTGGATTTCCTATTGATGGGTTAGATGAGCAATTTGAGAAAACTAAAAGACTTTGGCCCCATTTACAAGAAGGCGAAGGCCATTTTGTTGCAAAGTTACTTAAAAAAGATGTGGATATAAAAACGCCCATATCTGTTTTCAAGCCAGTAATAAGCGTGGAAGCTAAAGATGCTTTTCAAGGGTTTATAGAATCTATCGGTTATAAGCCGGAGGCAGGCATTCTAGAAAACATGCATCAACATGTTGAGAAGGTATTTTTCATTCCTAAAGAGGCACCGGAGACCAAAGGGCTAAGAGTTTTTTCCAGTGGTTGGTTTCTTGGAACCTATCAAAAGAAGCGATTTGAACCTTCACAGGCTTTTGCCAGTGCACTCAAACCGGATCAAGTCAAGAACAAAATCATACTTGATCATGAAGATATTAACGTTACAAGGTATCTAAAAGGCGAAACATTGTCGATAGATGTAGAGAATGGATGGTATCTTGTTTGTGTCGATACTTATAGCCTAGGTTGGGGCAAAGTCGTTAACCATAAATTAAGAAATAAGATTGAAGCAAGTTGGAGATGGTTATAATGTCCATGCGATTAGATAAATATTTAAGCAATATGGGTGTTGGCACAAGACGTGAAGTCAAGAAGTTGATTCAATATGGTAAAGTTATGGTCAACGAAGAAGTTGTTAAGATTATAGATCTTAAAGTGTCAGAAGAAGATGACCATATTAAGGTTTATGGTAAGACCATCGGTTATACAGCCAATATCTATATAATGCTGAATAAACCAGCCGGTTGTGTTACAGCTACCCATGACTTAAAGGATAAAACGGTATTGGACCTCATCAACCATAAGAGAAAAAAAGATCTGTTTCCTATAGGTCGATTAGATAAAGATACTGAAGGTCTGTTGATTCTCACCAATGACGGCCAACTGGCCCATCGTCTATTGTCACCAAAAAAACATGTACCCAAAGTATACTATGCTAGAATTAAAGGCTGTGTTACCCTAGCTGACTGTAAACGATTTTCAGAAGGTGTAACACTGGAAGATGGTTATACGACCATGCCGGCAAAACTTGAAATCTTAAGCGCCGGTTCTGAGTCAGAGATTCATATAACCATTCATGAAGGCAAATTTCATCAGGTCAAACGTATGTTTGAAGCTGTTGATAAAGAAGTCATCTATCTTAAAAGAATACAAATGGGAGGATTGAGCCTGGATCCTAATCTTAGATTAAGTGGTTATAGAGAACTTCGTGAAGACGAAGTACAGGCACTCGAAACCTTCTAGAATAAGGAGAATTATGTTAAAAAATATAAAAGCAGTCATATTTGATATGGATGGAACACTCATTGATTCTATGTGGTTATGGAAAACCATAGATATGGAATACTTAAAGCGGTTTGGATTGACATTACCTGAGGATCTTCAAGATGAAATTGAAGGCATGAGCTTTAGTGAAACCGCAGCTTATTTCAAAAAGAGATTTAATCTTCTGGATTCTGTTGAAACCATTAAAGATGAATGGAATAAGATGGCATGGTCATATTATATAGAAAAAGTGACGATGAAAGAAGATGCGCATCAATTTTTAAGTCATTTAAAGCACCATGGATATAAAACCGGCATTGGTACGAGTAACTCAAAAGAACTGGTGACATTGGTTATGAACAAATTCAAAATCGACCATTTTTTTCATAGTATACGTACCAGTTGTGAGGTAGCAAAAGGAAAGCCAAGTCCGGATATCTATCTACAGGTAGCGAAAGACTTGATGGTCTTACCGGAGGAGTGTTTGGTATTTGAAGACGTGCCTATGGGTATTATGGCAGCTAAAAACGCAGGCATGAAAGTGTGTGCTATTTATGATGATTTCTCAAAAAATATTACGGATGAAAAAATAAGACTGGCAGATTATTATGTGAATGGCTATACCGATGTGATGGAACTGATTAGGAATGAGGCTTAACCTATGTTTTTACCAATCTCAAAATTAGATATGGAACAAAGGGGTATTCATCAACTGGATTTCATCTTGGTTACAGGAGATGCCTATGTGGATCATCCCTCTTTTGGCGCAGCTATTATTGCCAGAGTACTTGAAAGAGATGGTTTTACAGTCGGCATTATAGCTCAGCCGGACTGGAGGAACCATCAAGATATCATGGCACTTGGTGCCCCAAGACATGCTTTTCTGGTAACCGGTGGTAACATTGATTCTATGGTGAACCACTATTCAGTGACTAAGAAAAGACGAAAGGAAGATGTCTATACTCCAGGGGATATTGCAGGGAAAAGACCGGACAGAGCAACCATTGTGTATGCTAACTTAATCAGACAAGCTTTTGGAGATGTACCCATCATAATTGGTGGTATTGAAGCATCTCTTAGACGTATGGGGCATTATGATTATTGGAGTGATCAAGTTAGGCGGTCCATACTCCTAGACAGTCAAGCGGATTTACTCTTATATGGCATGGCAGAAAAAAGTATAACTCAAGTAGGGCAAGCTCTAGAATCCGGCATTCATATTAAAGATATAACCTTTATTAAAGGCACTTGTTATAGATCGACAACAATAGAGGGTATCTATGATACGATTGTTTTACCTTCTTTTAAAAGCATTAAGACCTCTAAGGAAGATTATGCAAAAAGCTTTTTAATTCAATCTCAAAACACAGATGCCATAACTGCAAAAACGCTTGTAGAAACCTATGGTGAAAGGGAGTATATCGTTCAACTGCCACCTCAAGCGCCTTTAACCGAAAGTGAGTTTGACAGCATATATGGACTGAATTATGAAAGAACCTATCATCCAAGTTATGAATCCTTAGGCGGCATATCAGCCATTAAGGAAGTCAAATTCAGTATTATAAGCAACAGAGGATGTTATGGGGCTTGTAATTTCTGTGCACTAACTTTCCATCAAGGCAGAGTTATGCAGGCACGATCCGCTAAATCTATTGTTAGAGAGGCAGAAAGCTTTGTAGATGATAAAGATTTTAAAGGCTATATTCACGATGTTGGCGGACCGACAGCGAATTTTAGAAAGCCCTCGTGTCAGAAACAACTCAAATATGGGGTATGCAAAGACAAACAGTGTCTATTCCCACAGAAATGTGAAAATCTGGATGTTGATCATACTGAATATGTAGAGATATTAAGAAAACTACGCAACATACCGAAAGTCAAAAAAGTATTTGTTCGATCCGGTATTCGCTTTGATTATCTCATGTATGATAAGGATCCATCCTTTTTTAATGAGCTTTGTGAACATCATATTAGTGGTCAACTTAAAGTGGCGCCAGAGCATGTGGATCATGAAGCACTGAGCTACATGGGCAAACCGGACCATGCCATTTATGAACGGTTTACCAAACGTTATGAGCAAAAAAATGTACAATTGGACAAAAAGCAATTTCTTGTACCATACTTGATGTCCTCACATCCCGGTTCCACATTGCAAAGTGCTATAAAACTGGCCTTGTATTTAAGAGATATTGGTCATCAGCCTCAGCAAGTTCAGGATTTCTATCCAACACCGGCCACCGCTTCAACCACCATGTATTATACCGGTCTGGACCCAAGAACTATGAAGCCTGTCTTTGTACCTAAAAAGGCGAAGGATAAGGCCATGCAAAGAGCACTGATTCAATATAAAAAACCACAAAATTATGAATTGGTTAAAGAAGCACTTTTATTAGCAGGAAGGGAAGACCTTATTGGTTTTGACCGTGACTGCTTAATACGACCAAGACAAGAACGTACATATTCTGCGTCAAAGCAGACACAAAGTGATCCGGCTAAAAAAGAGGGTGCCACTAGTAGTCATAAAAGCAATCACAAAGGTAGTTCGAAACGTGATTCTAAGAACAGTTCCAATAACAGCTCAAAAAGCAATTTGAAAACAAATCCGAAACAAAAAAGAAAGACCATTCGAAATGTTCACAAGAAGAAAAAGTAGTTTTGACACTTTAACCATATTAAGTTATAATACAGTGTACTATAGAATCCTGTGTCTACGGATGAGGAGCAAATAACAAATGAGGAAGAGTGATGAAAATGATCAACAGTATGACCGGATTTGGTCGTGGCGAACATGTCAAAGATCAAAGAAAGATGATTGTAGAGATGAAGTCCGTCAATCATAGATACTGCGATGTGAATGTCCGTCTCCCTAGAAAACTGAATTTTCTGGAAAATGACATTAAGACATACACCAAAAAAAGATTGTCTAGGGGAAAAATAGATGTCTATTTAACTTATGAGGACAACTCGACAAAGCAAGAAAGCATACGGTTCAATGAAGCTTTAACAGAGGAGTATTTAACCTATTTTCAACATATAAGCGACCGATTCAATCTTGAAAATGACATTAAGGTATCTCATATCACAAGATACCCAGATGTTTTTGTAGTCGAAGAGCAACAAGATGACGAGACCCTTCTATGGGGGATTCTAAAAGAAGCCCTTGATTTGGCCATTTTAAAGATGATTGAGACAAGACAAGTTGAAGGTGAGTTGCTTAAGAAAGATATCCTTATTAAAATGAAAGCCATGATGGAAGCACTGAATCATATTGAAAAGGAATCACCATCTGTTGTTAAAGACTATCAAGTCAAGTTAGAGGCGCGCATACAAGAACTGTTATCGAATGCAGCCGTTGATGAGGCTAGGTTGGCTGTAGAAGTGGCATTGTTCGCTGACCGTTGTTGTATAGATGAAGAAATTGTACGCTTAAGAAGTCATATTGAACATATGGAAAAAACCCTTGAGTCAGACCAACCTATTGGTAGAAAATTAGATTTTCTCTCACAGGAAATGAACCGTGAGGCCAATACTATATTATCAAAGGCCAATAGTTTGCTTATATCCGGTCATGCTCTAGAATTAAAAACGGATATAGAAAAAATCAGAGAACAGATTCAAAACATTGAGTAAATGGTTAAGGGTCAAGACTTTAGTTGAACTTTCACATTTGACATAAAGTTACGAAAGTATCAACGTAACTATATGTTGAAGGTGAATGTAGTGAAACTTAGTAATGACCATTAACCATAATGGTTAAGGGTCAAGACTTTAGTTGAACTTTCACATTTGACATAAAGTTACGAAAGCATCAACGTAACTATATATTGAAGGTGAATGTAGTGAAACTTAGTAATGACCATTAACGATAATGGTTAAGGGTCAAGACTTTAGTTGAACTTTCACTTTTGACATAAAGTTACGAAAGCATCAACGTAACTATATATTGAAGGTGAATGTAGTGAAACTTAGTAATGACCATTAACCATAATGGTAATGACCATTAACCATAGTGGTTAAGATAACTAGAAAAAAGGAATAATGGTGGGTTATGCAAAAGCCAGGTGTATTAACGGTTATTTCGGGATTTTCTGGTGCCGGAAAAGGAACCGTTGTAAAAAGATTATTAGAAACTAAGGAAAACTATTCCTTGTCGGTGTCAGCCACCACGAGAGCACCTAGAAATGGTGAAGTTGAAGGTGAAAGCTACTATTTTCTATCGAAACCAGTCTTTGAACAAATGATAGAGAAGGACGAACTATTAGAATGGGCGACCTATGTGAACAACTACTATGGTACGCCAAAGAAATATGTGTTTGAACAACTTGAAGCAGGGAAAAACATCATTTTGGAGATTGAACTACAAGGTGCCATGAAAGTCAGAAAGCAATATCCGGGCGCTGTTATGATATTTATCGTTCCACCTTCCATCAAGGAGCTTAAAGATAGACTTGTTGGACGAGGCACTGAATCTATGGATGTGATCATCAAAAGGCTTAAAAGAGCCGAAGAAGAGACAGCCTATATTAAAGACTATGATTATATCGTTGAAAATGATGTTCTTGAAGCATGTGCTGAAATCGTTCATAGTATTGTCGTCGCAGAACAACATCATGCGGCCCACTATGGCGGTATCGAGCAGGTTCTTGAGAGTCAGTTCAATGAAGTGTTGAAAGGAGAATAACTATGTTACATCCATCTTACTCAGATCTAATGGAAAGAATCAATGACCGAAATGACGACATTACTCTTAAAAGCCGTTATTCAATTGTAATCGCAACCTCCAAACGTGCCAGACAAATAATTGATGGTGCTGAACCAAGGGTGAATAAGTCTTATCCAAAACCATTGTCTTATGCGGTCAATGAATTGTATGAAGGTACAATCGATATCGATTCTCTTTAATCAACATCTCAATGAATCGTACATAAAATCCAATATAAGTGGTCAATCAGTGGTTAGGATTGGACCACTTATTGCGATTAAAGGAAAAGAGATATGATAAAAAAGTATGCCCAAATCATCATCAGCATATCTGTGAAAAGTTTAGATAGAATCTTTACGTATGGTGTTCCTGAGACATTGAGGCCAAGTCTTGGAATTGGATCTATTGTAGAGATTCCTTTTGGTGCAGGGAATCGTATCATTAGAGGCTATATCCTAGGGTTCTGTGAGGAAATCGATTTTGATCCAACCAAAGTCAAGTATATTCTCAAACAGTATGAAGAAGTGGGTATAGAGTCTGAATTATTGGAATTAGCTGTATTTATGAAGAACAGATATGTGACAACGATGCAATCTGCCCTTGGCACCTTATTACCATCAAGGCCAAATGTTCGAAAAAAAGAAGAAAAATGGGTAAGAAGCTTGATGGATCAGGATCAACTCCTGGATATGATGAGAACATTAAAAGACAAAAAAATATATGAGCCTAGACGAAGGGTATTAGAAGTTTTATTAGTAAAGCCCCATATACCTTTAAAAGAAATTATGGAAGAAGCAGATGTATCGCGCGGCATTATATCAACGATGGTTAAGCACCTTATACTTGAATTTGAAACGAATATAAGCATTCGTATGCCTTATGATTTGGAAGCCTATGATACCAGTATTAATCTGGCACCCAATAAAGAACAAGACAAAGCCCTTACACAGATTACGCAAAGCATTCAACAAAGGGAAAACAAGGTTTTCTTGCTGCACGGTATAACCGGAAGTGGTAAAACAGAGGTCTATATGCAAGCCATAGAGCAGGTGCTCAAAGTAGGGCAATCGGCCATTGTGATGATACCTGAAATTGCGCTTACACCCCTTATGGTCAAAAGATTTGTTGAACGTTTTGGGGAAGTGGTCGGAGTTATGCATTCTAGACTTTCAGAAGGTGAACGGTTTGACCAATGGCGTCTGGCAAAAGAAGGCCGTCTCAAAATTATGATTGGACCAAGATCGGCCATTTTCGCACCCTTTGAAAAAATCGGCCTAATTATTCTGGATGAAGAACACGAAACCTCATACAAATCTGAAATGCCGCCCAAATACCATGCAAGAGAAGTTGCTATCTATAGAGCTAGGTATCATATGTGCCCGGTTCTATTAGGTTCAGCAACACCTTTGGTTGAAAGCTATTATAAAGCCTTATCGGGAAAATACACACTGATTGAACTGGATCAAAAAGCAGAAGCACTTTCACCCCTAGAGGTTGAAACGGTGGACATGCGTAAAGAACTAGAAAAGGGCAATACAAGTATATTAAGCCATGAGCTCTATGAAGCTATTAAAGCAACATTACTTAAAAAGGAACAGATTATTTTGTTTCTAAACCGGAGAGGTCATTCCAATTTTGTATCCTGTAGATTATGCGGCTATGTTCTAAAATGTAACCATTGTGATGTTGCTTATAATTATCATAAATACAATCATAAACTACAATGTCATTATTGCAATGAAAGTATCCCCATGGTTCAGATCTGTCCCAGTTGCGGTTCCAAACATGTAAAAGCCTTTGGTATTGGAACACAGAAAGTGGAAGCCTATATAAAAGAAATATTTTCAGAAGCCAAAGTCTTGCGTATGGATTATGACACTACCACTGGAAAAGATGGACATAAAAGAATATTGGATCAATTTGAAGCCAAAGAGGCAGATATTCTCATCGGAACTCAGATGGTGGCTAAAGGTCATCATTTTAATAATGTTACCTTAGTAGGCGTTTTAGCGGCGGATATGTCCTTGTATGTCAATGACTTTCGAGCCAGTGAAAAGACGTTTCAACTGGTCACCCAAGTAACAGGAAGATCCGGACGAGGCGATAAAGCCGGTAGAGCGATAATACAGACCTATACACCGGATCATTATAGTATTATGAGTGCTCAAAATCAGGATTATAAGAATTTTTATAATAATGAAATCCAGTATAGAAAACTGATGGGCTATGCGCCATTTAAAGAAATGATGAGTGTTTTGATTATTTCTACGGATGAAAAATACTTAATTCAACTTTGCCACAGGATTAAAGAACAACTAAGCATCTATGATCAAAATAAAGGGATTGAGATTCTTGGTCCGTCACCCGCAACGCTATCAAAAATAAGAAATAACTTCAGATGGGTCATATACATCAAAGCAGATTCATATAAAGCATTGACGGCACTGGCCAATCATCTATATAATATAAATGAACAAGAAGATCATAGGCATATCAGTCATATGCAAATTGATCTGAACCCGATGATGTCTTATTGACATACTTATTAGAAGGAGGCATAATATGGCCCTAAGAAAACTAAGAATAGACGGTGATGATATACTTAGAAAGAAATCAAAGACCGTTGATAACATAACAGAAAGAATCAAAGAACTTGTTGAAGATATGATTGAGACGATGTATGAAAGTCAAGGTGTAGGTCTTGCAGCGCCACAAGTGGGTGTTCTAAGAAGGGTTTTTATTGTGGACATTGGTGATGGCCCAATTATTTTTATTAATCCGGTTATAGAAGAAGTAGAAGGGGAACAATATGGTTTAGAAGGTTGTTTAAGTGTTCCGGGAAAACAAGGTGATGTACTAAGGCCTTATAAGATTAAAGTGAAGGCAATGGATATAGAAGGTACAGAATTTGAACTCGAAGCAGAAGCTTTTTTGGCTCGTGCAATCTGCCATGAGTACGATCACTTAGAAGGTATATTGTATACGGATAAAGCGGAAAATATAGAGGAAATATAGGAGAGTTATGCGAATATTATTTATGGGTACGCCGGATTTTTCAGTCCCTACTTTGGAATCTTTATTGGATTCAGAGCATGAAATCATAGGTGTTATAACCCAACCGGACAAACCCAAGGGACGGGGCAAACACATTATTTTCCCACCTGTTAAGGTGGTTGCAGTAGAAAATGAGATACCGGTCTATCAACCCATCAAAGTCAAAGATCCGGAATTCTTGGATAGTATTAAGGCTTTGGAGCCTGATTTGGCGGTGGTGGTTGCCTTTGGTCAAATCTTACCAAAAGCTTTTTTAGATATACCTAAGTACGGATGCATCAACATACATGCATCTCTACTACCCAAATACAGAGGCGCAGGCCCGATACAATGGGCAATTATCCACGGTGAAGCAACGACGGGTGTTACCACAATGTATATGGATGTGGGACTGGATACAGGCGATATGTTACTTAAAGAAACTGTAGAAATAGAACCAAATGAAACAGGCGGCAGTTTACACGATAAATTATCCGTCATTGGCGGTCCACTTGTTATTAAGACTATTGAAGCCTTAATAGAAGAACGACTTATTCGGAAGCCTCAGAACAATGAACTTTCAACCTATGCACCAATGCTTAATAAAGAGATGGGTAATATTGACTGGAATCAACCTGCAGATACAATCGAACGGTTGGTTAGAGGTTTAAACCCTTGGCCCAGTGCATATACCCATTATGAAGGTAAGCTTCTTAAGATATGGGAAAGTGAAGTTGTATTATGTGATACATTAAATACGCCTTGTGGCTCTATTTCTGAAATCAGAGAGGAAGGCTTTGTCGTAAAGTGCAAGGAAAAAGGCTTATTGATTAAAAGTCTTCAATTGCAAGGCAAAAAAAGGATGTCCACATCTGACTTTTTGAGAGGTCATCAGGTACAAATTGGACAGGAACTGTGTCAAACCATTGAGTAAAAAGAAAGAAGTGTGATGATATGTATTTTGGAGATATGAGTTTTTTTATTTATATAATACCACCACTGTTACTTGCCATGTATGCCCAGTCCAAAGTGAAGTCAACATACAGTAAGTATAGTAAAACTATGAATGTAAATGGTTTAACAGGTGCAGATGTCGCAAGACGTATTTTAGAACGTCATGGTATTGATTACGTTAAGGTAGAACCGATTAAGGGCGTTCTTACAGATCACTATGACCCTAAAGCTCGTGTACTTAGATTGTCCTCAGGCGTTTATGGCAACAAATCTTTAGCAGCAATCGGTATTGCAGCCCATGAATGCGGACATGCCATACAAGATTACGATGCGTATTTGTTTCTAAAGCTAAGACAAACCATTGTTCCGGTTGTTAACATAGCAAATAGCACAGCTATGCCCCTTGCTTTTGCCGGATTAATGCTTGGGTATTTTACAGGATCAGGTGTCGGCATCGGCTATTATATTCTTCAGTTTGCCATCCTTATGTTTGCAGCCGTTTTGGTTTTTCACTTAGTCACTTTACCGGTAGAACTGGATGCTTCAAGAAGGGCAATAGAGATACTTGAAGGTGAAGGGATTTTAGACCGTGAAGAAATAATTCCTGCTAAGAAAGTACTAAATGCTGCAGCTTTAACGTATATAGCAGCGGCAGCGGTGGCGGCTGGTAACTTAATCAGGTTCATTCTATTATCTAGGGGTAGTAGACGATGAATTTAAGATGGCTTGTACTAAAAATATTAGATGCCATTGAGTTTGAAGGCATTTTTGTTCACGAGGCTATAGAACGTTTTACCGCTGAATCGGATTTAAGTAAACAGGATAGAGCCTTCATAAAAAAAGTTGTTTTTGGGACCATAGAGCAACAGATCCGTATTGATTATGTTATCAATCAATTCAGTAAAATCAAAGTCAATCAAATGAAACCGGCCGTAAGGCTGACTTTAAGGTTATCGGTTTATCAACTTCTTTATATGGAGAATATACCGGATTCAGCGGTTTGTAACGAAGCGGTTAAGTTGATTAAAAAAAGAAAAATGCTTCGTTTGACTGGATTTGTTAACGGTGTTTTAAGAGCGATCATACGCCAAAAAGATAGTATACAATGGCCAAGTAAAGACGATATATTAACCTTTTTTTCTGTAAAATATTCTTTTGAACCGGATATTATACAGCTTTTATTAGAAGATTACGATAAAGACGTAGTGGAAAACTTCCTAAGTGTCAGCAATGAACAGGCGCCACTAACAATAAGAGTTCAGAAAACGAACATAACGAAACAAGGCTTAATAGACGCTTTAGAAAAAGAAGGTGTTGATGTATCAGAGGGTCGATATATAGATGACGCTTTGCATATTGGTCAAATAGATAAAATAAATCTGTTAGACAGTTTTAATCAAGGTTATTTTCAGGTTCAGGATGAGAGTTCGATGATGGTTGCTGACGTTGGGTTTGAAGACGGCATGACAACTATTATAGACTTATGTGCTGCTCCCGGTGGTAAAACCATGCATTTAGCCGATAAACTAGAAGGTAAAGGCCAAGTTTTTGCTTTTGATATATCCGATAAAAAACTCGACAGGGTTCGTGAAAACTACACCAGATTGGGACTTACGAATATTTCGGAAAAAATCAACGATGCAACGGTTCTAAACCAAGCATATATCGGTATTGCTGATTTAATTGTTGCAGATTTACCTTGTTCAGGCCTTGGGATTATCCGTAAGAAACCGGATATTAAATGGCATATAACGGTAGATCGAATAAAATCACTTAAGAAACTTCAGCAAGACATCTTAGAAGTCGCAAAAAACTATGTAAAACCAGGTGGTGTTTTGGTATTTAGTACTTGTACGGTGACGAAAACAGAAAATCAAGATAATGTTGACTGGTTTTTAGACAGAAATAAAGACTTTGAATTGGAACCCATTCAAAAAAACTATAGTGACCCAAAGACAGGTATGGTAAGTATGATGCCTATATCCAACGGACCTGATGGTTTCTTCATTGCCAAATTTAGAAAGAAGTGTGAAAATGTCAAATATTAAAAGGGACATCATGTCTTTGGAATTGGATGCCTTAACCCAAGAAATGATTCTACTGAATGAAAAAAAGTTTCGGGGCATACAAGTGTTCGAGTGGCTTCATCAGAAGGATTGTTTTACATGGAAAGGTATGAACAATCTTCCCAAAGCTTTATTGGTGAAATTGGAAGAGCATGCATACATAACCGAGATGCAAATGGTCACCAAGCAGACGTCCGGTCATGATGGAACGACAAAATTCCTATTTAAATTATACGATGGTCAAATGATAGAAACGGTATTGATGCGTTATGATTATGGCAACAGTGTCTGTATCTCAACCCAGGCGGGCTGTAGAATGGGATGTACTTTTTGTGCGTCAGGGTTAAATGGACTTGAAAGAAATCTAACAACAGGTGAGATGTTGCGCCAGGTTTATGCCGTTGAGCGTGAAATCGGTAAACGTATCACACATGTGGTTTTAATGGGAACCGGTGAGCCTCTTGACAACTATGATGCTGTACTAGGTTTTATTAAGATCATCACCCATGATAAAGGCAAAAACTTGAGTCAAAGACATATTACACTTTCTACTTGTGGTATGGTAGACGGTATTCGTAGGCTTGCAAGTGAAAAACTACAGATTAATCTTGCAATATCTTTACATGCAAGTGATGATGAATTACGAAAACAAACCATGCCGATAGCAAAAAAATACAGTATAGACGAAATACTAACCGCTTGTGAAGCCTATTTTATATCAACTGGCAGAAGGATCACTTTTGAATATGCTTTAATAGCCGGTCATAATGATCATCCTTCACAGGCACGTGCTCTAGCGGACCTTTTGCGATTTAGGAAGTTTAAGTGTCATGTGAATTTAATTCCCATTAATAATGTTGTGGAAAAAGCATTTGCTAAGTCCAACCAAAAAGAAGTGGCAAGATTTAGAGATATATTGTTGGACAAAAAAGTGGAGACGACAATAAGAAGATCATTAGGTACAGATATTGATGCTGCGTGCGGACAACTAAGGTTTAATGCTATGAAAAAGTAGTGTTGTCATTGATTTGTAAGATTAATGCTATTCTAAAGATTTAAAATGTGATCATATCATGTTAGAATGGATTTAGATTGTATGGATACAAGATTACGGAGGGGCTATGAGATCATTTGCATTAACAGATAAAGGATTAGTAAGAAGTCATAATGAAGACTATTATTATGTCAGTGATACACCTATTGGAAAACTGCCGAATTTATACATCATAGCGGATGGTATGGGTGGTCATAAGGCCGGTGATATAGCTTCAAAAAAAGCGATTCAACATATGGTTGAAAATGTAGAAGAAAATAGCGATTGGGATGTCGTCTATTCTCTTGAACATGCAATTAGAGTTGCTAATAGAGCAATCTTTGATGCAGGTGAACATAATCTGGACCAGAAGGGTATGGGAACCACACTCGTAGCCTGTGTCATAAAAGATGATACTTTGTTTGTGACCAATGTTGGCGACAGTAGACTTTATGTATATGCGGATGATTTAGAGCAGGTTACCCTAGATCATTCTGTAGTTGAAGAATTATATAGAGCTGGGCATATATCAGAAGAAGACAGATACAATCATCCAAATAAAAATATGATTACGAGAGCCCTTGGTGCGGAAAACGAGGTTAAAGTGGACCGATTTGTTAGGGCTCTTAATAAATCAGATTTGATATTATTATGCTCGGATGGCTTAAATAAAATGTTGACCGATGACGAAGTGCGCATCATTATGAAACAAGCCACAACGATTGAAGATAAGGGTTATGCTTTGATGAAAGCATCTCTTGATAAAGGCGGCATTGATAATACAACGCTGATTATAATAGGTAATGGAAATGAGGTACAGTCATGATCCAACTTGGCGCACTTATAAATGAACGTTATACAATCGAGGAAAAAATCGGTTCCGGTGGTATGTCCATCGTTTATAAAGCAAAAGATATCAAGCTGGGACGTACGGTAGCTATTAAGATTTTGAGAGATGATTATGTGTATGATGATGAATTTGTCGGGAAATTCAAAGTAGAAGCTCAGGCTGCCGCTAGTTTATCTCATGTCAACATTGTCAATATATATGACGTCGGTAATGAGAAAAAAACACATTTTATAGTTATGGAGTATTTAGATGGTATTACACTTAAAGAATACATCAAGACCAAAGGCAAATTAAGCAACGAAGAGACATTGCGTATAAGTGCCTGCATCGCCTCAGCTTTGGATTGTGCCCATACCAACCATATATTTCATCGGGATATCAAACCTCAGAACATCATTATAACAAAGGATGGACGGGTGAAGGTAGCTGATTTTGGCATTGCCAGAATTGCCACAGGTGCGACGATACCCGCAGCAGATATGGCTTCCGGATCGGTGCATTATATACCACCGGAGCAGGCGAAGAGTGGTTATTCAAATGAAAGAAGTGATATTTACTCCTTGGGTATCACCATGTTTGAAATGATCACCGGGTCTGTACCTTTTACAGCTGATTCAGCAGTATCGGTTGCTTTAAAGCAGATACATGATGATCTACCGAATGTAAAAGAGCTTAATCCAGAAGTAGACCAAAATCTAGAGCAGATTATTATAAAAGCAACTCAGAAAAAGCCCGAGTTAAGATACCACTCCTCAGAAGCATTGCTTATTGACTTGAAAAAAGCGACAAGTTTTCCTACAGAAAGTTTTGTGGAGCTTAATGCCTATGATGCGGATTCTCCAACTATGGTATTGAACAACACGCAAATGCGACAGATTCGGAGCGCCAATGATATAGAAGCGACATCAAAGCCCAAAGTTGAAAAAATGGTTGCCGTTGGAGCTATTATTTCAGCTATTGTTATGACCTTATTGATTCTTGCATTTCTTTTTAGTATTTTTAGAGATAGCCTTATGCCGGTAGAAATTACCATGCCAAGTCTAGAACACATACCTTATAGTGAAGCCGAAGTTATACTTGAGGATCTGTCTTTAACATTAGAGGTAGCATCAAGTGCGTATTCGGATACACATGATAAAGATACAATTATCAGTCAAGATCCAATTGAGGGTACCATTGTTGGCAAAGAAGCTAATATTAAAGTCGTTCTTTCCCTAGGTGTTGAATCATTCGAAGTTCCGGACGTGATGGAATTGAACTATGATGTCGCAAAGGATTTATTGGAGGATGCTAACTTTGAAGGTGTAATCTCACAGGAATACAATGAGAATATACCGGTTGGCGTCGTTTTTGAACAAGATCCTGAGTTTGGAACGATGATGGAAAAAGGAAGCCAAGTCAAGTTAAAAGTTAGTCTTGGAAAAGAAGATGTTTTTGTGGTCGTACCTGATGTTAGAAGAAAATCACTAGATGAAGCCAAAGCTCTATTAAGCGGGGCAGGCTTGAAGGTTGGCCCAAACATATCTGAATCCTATAACGACGAGATTGTTGAAGGTCAAGTTATAGCGATGACAGTCATGCCCGGTACCACAGTGAAAGAAGGCTATGAAGTAGATTTAACCATTAGTCTTGGTAAGGAAATTAGACCTGTAACAAAAAACATTACCATCAACAATGTTCTTGAACAAGATGAAGATTCAGGGATTATTTCAGTTTTGTTAATCAAAGCGGGCGTTTCAGAAGAAGTCTTTAATAAAGTGGTGTATCATTCAGATTTTGACACGCCATTAAATGTGCCTGTGACAGGTCTTGGTTCTGCCACCATTGAAGTCTATAAAAATGGCAGTCTTGAATATACTCAGAAGTTAGATTTTACTGAGGAGCGTGCAGAGTGATAGGTAAAATTATAAAAGGTATTGCAGGTTTTTACTATGTTCATGTACCACACAAGGGTATTTTTGAATGTAAGGCGAGAGGTATTTTCAGAAAAGAGAACATTAAACCCTTAATTGGCGATAATGTTGAGATTGCTATATTGGATGAAGAGCACAAAAAAGGCAACATTGAGACCATTCTTGACAGAAAAAATCAATTGGAACGACCGACGGTTGCCAATATTGACCAAGCAGTCATTGTTTTTGCTGTTGCCTATCCTGAACCCAATTACAATCTATTGGATCGTTTTCTTGTCATGATTGAAGAAAAAGGGATAGAAGCCATTATTTGCTTTAATAAAATAGACATACTCACCAAAGAACAAGTAGGATCCATTAAAGCCATATATGAAAAAACCGGTTATAAGGTTTTTGCCACAAGTTCCATTGAAGAAAGAGGCATAGAGGCATTGAAGGATGCTTTATATGATAAAACAACTGTATTTGCCGGTCCTTCTGGCGTCGGAAAATCCTCAATACTTAATCTGATACAGAGTGAAATACTCTTGGAAACGGGTATTGTTAGTGATAAGATCGGCCGAGGCAAGCATACAACCCGACATGCGGATTTAATCTGTTTTCACGAAAATAGTTATGTCGTCGATACACCGGGTTTTTCTTCTTTAGATATTGACCATTTATCTGAGGAAGATATAAAGCTTTATTTTAAGGAGTTCTCCAGATATGAACCTTATTGTAAGTTCAAAGGTTGTAATCATTTAAATGAACCTATTTGCGGCATTAAAGATGCTGTCAAAGATGGTGATATATCCGCTAGTCGTTACACCAGTTACAAGCAGCTCATAGATGAATTAAAAGACATAAGGAGATGGTAATATGAATTTATTAGCCCCGTCCATTCTTTCAGCAGATTTCTCAAAGCTTGGAGAAGAAATTGAAACCGTTATTAGTGCAGGAGCAGACTACATACATGTTGACGTTATGGATGGTCATTATGTCCCTAACATATCCCTAGGCCCACCAGTTATTAAGTCCATTCGACAGTCTACAAAAAGTTTTCTGGATGTTCACTTGATGATCACAGAACCCTTACGCTATATAGAAGCCTTTGCAAAAGCCGGTTCAGATATGATTACTTTTCATCAAGAAGCAGCAAGTGATGTAACAGAAACCATCAAGGCTATAAAGTCCTATGGCATAAAAGTAGGGTTGACGATTAACCCCAACACATCAGTATCGGTACTCGATCCTTATCTTAAGGACGTGGATATGATCTTGATTATGTCAGTTGAACCGGGTTTTGGTGGACAATCATTCATGCCATCTACCCTAGACAAAGTAAGGTACTTAGTGGAACAAAGAAAGGCTTTAAATCTGAACTTTGATATTGAGATGGATGGTGGTTTATCTTTTGACAATATTGAAGAAGTTGCTAAAGCCGGTGTTAACGTTTTTGTTATGGGGTCGTCTATTTATGCTATGGAAGATGTAGCTTCCGTTACAAGAGCTTATAAAAAAAGACTAAAGGCATTGGAAAGCACAGTATGAAAAGGGCTCTTGTTGTAACGGGGGGACACGTCTTGACAAATCAACTAAAAGAAGTTGTGGCTCAGACGGATTTTGATCTTAAAATAGGTGTCGATCATGGTATTGATTATATGGCAGAATGTGGCATAGTACCAAATATCATTTTAGGTGATTTTGATTCTTGTGAGTCAAACACTTTGGCTTATTATGAGAAAAAAAATGTAGAAAAAATTGTTTTCCCGGATAAAAAAGATATGACCGATACCCAGCTGGCCTTTGAATTGATGGTTGAGCGCTCTTTGGATGAAGTTGTTGTTTTAGGTGCATCAGGAAGTAGGCAAGATCATACCCTAGCAAACCTATTGCTTATGGCATATTATGGAAAGAAGTATAAGTTAATTTACTTAGATGCACATAATAGAATTGAATTAGCAAAAAGCTATCAGAGTATAGAAAAAAGTCATTATGACTATATTTCACTCGTCCCATTAAGTGAGAACGTATATGGTGTTAGCTTTTTGGGCGTGAAATATCCTTTGAATAAAGCGACTCTTAACGCTTTCAGCTCTTATGGCATTAGTAATGAAATCACTGAAGCATCAGCAAAGTTATGGGTGGATGAAGGTGATCTTTTAATTATTGAATCCAAGGATATATAATTAAGGCGTTAAACTTTCCATTAATAGGATAGAACCACAAATAAGCCAATAGCAATGCTTAGAAATCTAAGACTTGCTATTGGCTTATTTACTTTATCAATAGTTGTATTTCATTAGAAGTGCACTTGTAAACACATCAAATGGAATTATGCACGTACGATTTTGCCTGCACGTAAACATTTTGAACAAACTTTGATTCTTTGTGATTGTCCATTAATGACAGCTTTTACTGATCTGATATTAGGTTTCCATTGTTTGTTTGACCTTCTATGAGAATGACTGACTGCGTTACCGAAGTGTACGCCTTTATCACATATTGAACATTTAGCCACAACTGCACCTCCTTAATATATATCTTCATAACAAATCAATTCTATCAAAAATCTTATATGAATGCAAGCATTACTTATAATAACTTTCAATTAATTAGAAAAAACCTATAAATCATAGGGAAAAGATGTTATAATACAGTGAACAATAATCTCATATTTCTAGGTTAAAGTATCTATACGATTGAGTTTAGGTTCATTATACACTTTGTATATGACTTAAGTAAATAAGTATGGACACTTTAATCCGTTTAAAGGTTTTATGAAATTATACGACGATATAGATGAAGGAGGCATTTTTATGATTGGTAGACTAGATACTGGTTATGGAGAAGTAACAATCGATAATGAAGTCTTAGAAAAAGTTGCCGGTGTTACGGCAGTTGAGTGTTATGGTATTGTTGGCATGGCCATGGTTAATGTTACCAGCGGTATTGCCAAACTGCTAAAAGGTGATAGTATCACCAAAGGTATTTCCTTAAGAGTGGATGATAATTGTATTCAAATCGACCTACATATTATTATTGAATATGGAGTAAACATTAAAGCCGTCACAGACAATCTGGTTAGTACGGTGAAGTATAAATTAGAGACTTTTTCAGGTTTGGAAGTCAAGCATATTAATATATATGTAGAAGACGTCAGAGTAGACGAATAAGAAACTAAGGAGGAATACCAGTGACTACTTATAACATATCACCTAAGACTTTAAAAAGTATGTTTATTGCTGGTGCAAAATATTTAGAGTCAAAAAAGAAATACGTAGACGAACTTAATGTTTTTCCGGTACCTGACGGCGATACGGGAACTAATATGACACTAACCATTTTAGCGGCAGTACGAGATGTTCAGAAAGTAGATTCAGATGATTTACAAGCTTTAGCAAAAGCCATTTCATCTGGTTCATTAAGAGGCGCAAGAGGTAACTCAGGCGTTATACTATCACAGCTTTTTAGAGGTTTCTGTAAAGAAATAGCAAGTCATGATGTTTTAGACGCAGTTGTCTTAGCCAATGCCTTGCAAAGAGGTTCTGAAACCGCCTACAAGGCAGTCATGAAACCTAAAGAAGGTACCATATTAACTGTAGCTAGAGAAGCTGCAGAAAAGGCTATTGAGCTTGCTCGTGTTAATGAAGATATTGTTGATATCTTAAAAAAAGTGATTATTCATGCAGAAGCAACTTTACAGTATACACCGGAATTATTACCTGTTTTAAAACAAGCAGGTGTTGTGGATTCAGGTGGCCAAGGTCTTATGTATATTTTAAGAGGCGCCTTAATAGCTCTTGAAGCCGGTGATGATTATATTGTAGAGTTTGAAGAAGATGATACACATCCTGAAGTGGAATTGATCTACGATCACAGTGGTGAAGAAATCAAATTTGGGTATTGTACAGAGTTTATTATAAATGTACGCAATGATGTGGAAAGCGATAGGGAAGCTTTGGGCCTTAGAAATTACCTTGAAACCATAGGTGATTCAATTGTTGCTGTTTCAGATGAAGATATTATAAAGATTCATGTTCATACCAATGATCCCGGTCTTGCACTTCAAAAAGGTCTATCCATTGGTGAACTGAGCAATCTAAAAATCGACAACATGCGCGAAGAACATGCCAATCGATTGATTGCTCAAGAAGAACTGGATAAGCTTCATCCTACAGAGTTAAAAGAGAACGGATTTGTGGTTATTTCCATAGGGGACGGTTTAAGTGAGATTTTCAAAGGTCTCGGAGCCGATTACATCGTTGAAGGGGGACAAACGATGAACCCTTCTACAGAGGACATCCTTAATGCAGTTTCAAAAGTGAATGCAAAAAATGTATTCATTTTGCCAAATAATAAAAATATTATATTAGCAGCAGAACAAGTGAAAGATATTGTTGAGGATAAGCAAATAATTGTAATTCCGACAAAGTCTATACCGGAGGGCATTACAGCTATCATTAATTTTGAAGAAGGTAAAGCGCCGAATGAAAACCAAGAGGTTATGACCCAGTCCCTTGATGATGTAATATCTGGGCAGGTCACACATGCTATTAGGGACACTGTTGTGGATGAGAAAGTCATTAAAGAAGGTGATTTCCTTGGTATTGGCAAAGGTAAAATTAATGTGGTTGAGGCCGATGTAGAACAAACGGTCAGAAAGCTTTTTGATTCTTTGATTGAAGAAGACAGTGAATTAATTTCCGTATATTATGGTATGGATATTGATGAGGAAACAGCTAATCAACTATCTAAGGATTTAGAAAACACATATCCGGATTGTGAAATAGAAGTTCATTATGGTGGTCAACCACTGTATTACTATATTCTATCCGTTGAATAAACTTAAAAGCACTTTAAAGGCTCTCCTAAAAACAGTTGAACATTACTGTTATCAGGAGAGTTTTTTTGTTCACTTAGAAAGTCTAAGTTATGTTAATGCGTTGAAGCATCGCATTAACTATCAAGGAAGTCTTTTCTGCCGTAACAATTTGCTTCGCAAAGCGAGGCGTAGCCTCTTTGTTCACTATATTATAGAAAGTTAGTTTTGACCCTTAAGGCTTTATTATGGTATTATTACCCTAAATGATTTGTAGAAATAGGGTGATACTCGTGGAAATAAAAAGACCGATTACAGACTTGAGTGGTATAGGCACGAAAAAAGCTCAATTGTTTGAGAAGATTGGTATTAAGGATCTGATGGATTTAGTGACCTACTATCCGGCAACCTATGAAAAGAGGATTGGTTTTTCCAACATACAAGATATTAAGCCCGGTGGCACGTACCTCATTCAGGGTGAACTTATTGCAACGCCTTTTTCTAAAAGGGCCGGACGTGTTATAGTGACATCTACACGACTTAGAGATGATACAGGTGAGGTTAGCTTAACATGGTTTAATCAACCTTACCTCCAAAAGCAATTGAAAGAAGGAGAAACCCTTACAGTAATGGGGAAATCGTCTTATAAATACGAAAAATTACAACTTACATCCCCCAAAATTCTTACAAAATCAGATTTAGCTTATTATGAGGATAAAAGTATAATTCCAATATACCCTTTAACTAAAGGTCTCAGTCAAAAAGCCATTCGGTTGGCAGTAGCTTCAGCCATGGAGGCAATCCACTACCAGATTGATGATTATTTGCCATCCACAATTAAAGAAACTTATGAACTTGAGTCCTTAAAAGATGCCTTCGTTCAGGTTCACTATCCCAAAGATGAAGTACTATTGAACGATGCTAGGAAAAGACTGGTTTTTGATGAGTTTCTATTCTTTCAATTAGGTCTTATGATGTTAAAAGATGAACAGGTCAAAATTAAAAATCAATATACCTTTGAAAGTTGTAAGAAGTATAAGCATACTCTTGAAAATCTACCTTTTACATTAACAGGTGCTCAAAGTAATGTCCTAGATGAAATCATAAAAGATATGAAGGGTTCCTATAATATGAATCGTTTAATTCAAGGCGATGTTGGTTCTGGGAAAACAGTGGTAGCTGCACTGGCTATTATTTTGGCAGTAGAAAACGGTTATCAAAGTGTTTTAATGGCACCTACTGAAGTATTGGCAAAGCAACACCACCAATCTTTGGAGAAGATGTTTTTGAACTTAGACCTCCGGGTCGGGTTACTGGTTGGTTCTATGACGAAAAAAGAAAAAATAGATACCTACGAAAAAATAAAAGCAGGCTTAATAGATGTGGTTATTGGTACACATGCGGTCATCCAAGAAGGGGTGATTTTTAATGATTTGGCTTTGGTTATTACAGATGAACAGCATCGATTCGGAGTTTCACAAAGAGAAATTCTGGCTGGAAAGGGGCACTTCCCACATGTACTTGTTATGAGTGGAACACCAATACCAAGAACCTTGGGACTTATACTCTATGGCGATATGGATGTTTCTATTATTGATGAACTACCGCCTGGTAGAAAAAGTATCGAAACCTACGCTGTAAATGCTTCTTATAGAAATAGGGTTCAGACTTTCATTGTTAAAGAAATCGAAGAAAAAAGACAATGTTATATTGTATGTCCTATGGTTGAAGAAAATGAAGAAAATGACCTGAGTGATGTACTAAGTTACACGGAAAAACTAAAGGCAGAATTGCCACCCCATATACGTATTGAATATCTACATGGTCAAATGCGTCCAAAAATAAAAAATGAAACAATGGAGCGATTTGCTAGAGGTGAGTTGGATATTCTTGTATCTACAACAGTAATTGAAGTCGGCATCAACGTGCCTAATGCCACTCTTATGGTCATAGAAGATGCCCATCGTTTTGGACTGGCTCAGCTTCATCAACTTAGGGGTCGAGTAGGTAGAGGTGGTAATCAGTCTTACTGTATATTGATTTCAGATTCAAAATCAACACTTGCTAAAAAACGTATGGCGATTATGACAGAATCTCAGGATGGTTTTTATATCGCCCAAAAAGACTTAGAAATCAGAGGTCATGGTGATTTACTTGGCCTTCGTCAAAGCGGTATGCCAACGTTTAAAATTGCCAATATCGTAGAGGACATAGAGATTCTTAAACAAGCCAATATAGTAGCAAAGACAATTAGCGAAAAACGTGATATACTGCAAGAAGCAACCTATGAAAACTTTAGAAAAAAATTAGAAAACTATATGGAGACCAATATGACCTATATAGCGTTATAGGAGTAATACTATGCGAGTAATAGCAGGAAGTGCTAGGTCTTTACCTTTAAGTGTTCCGGAAGGTAAAGATATTCGGCCGACAACAGATCGTTACAAAGAAACAGTTTTTAATATTCTACGTCCATATATATTTGGTTCTAACGTACTGGATTTATTTAGTGGGACCGGCAGTATCGGAATAGAGGCTTTAAGTAGAGGTGCAACCCGTTGTGTATTTGTTGAAAATCATAAAACGGCCATAACTTGTATTGAGAAAAATCTGAATTTCACAAAACTATTTGAAAAAGCTGAGATTATGAAGTATGATTATAGCAAAGCATTGATGGATCTTGGTAATCATGGTATTCAATTTGATTTGATATATCTGGATCCACCCTTTGATCAAGGTATGGAAGAAGAGACGATTTCACAAATCCATGGATATGATTTGTTAAAAGATGATGGTATAATGGTATGCGAAAGCAGTTTAAAAACGGACATGTCTTTCATCGAGAATCTAAAGACCTATGAAATCATCAAAGAACGTACCTATAATACTTGTAAATTCAGTTTTATAAGAAAATTAAAGACGATATAAGGATGTGACATAATGAAAACTGCGGTCTATCCAGGAAGCTTTGATCCGGCTACCAATGGACATTTAGACATCATTAGAAGAAGTGCCTGTCAAGTCGAGCATTTAATCGTAGGGGTGTTAAACAATGTTAATAAATCGAGTCTATTCACAATAGATGAACGTGTCAAATTATTAGAAGCATTGACAAAAGATTTGCCAAATGTAGAAATCAGATCCTTTTCAGGACTTTTGGTAGATTTCATGGAAAAAGTATCAGCAAATCTAATAATCAGAGGGTTTAGAGCTGTATCTGATTTTGAATTTGAAATACAGTTAGCCCAGACAAACCATAGCTTGAATCCAAACATTGAAACTATATTTTTTGTGACAAAGAATGAATATTCCTTTTTAAGTTCAAGTGTTGTAAGAGAGGTTGCTATGTTTGGTGGCGATGTGAGTCAGATGGTTCATCCAATAACCGTTACCTATTTAAAAGATAAATATGAGAGTATGGAGGAATGAGTATGAGTGATGTATTTAATTTAATTGATGAAATGGAAGGTTATTTTGAAGAATGTAAGACAATGCCTTTTTCCAATAAAATCATAGTGGATATGGAAGTGGTATACGAGTTTATGACAGATTTAAGGTTGAAGTTACCAGAAGAGATTAAACGCTCACAAAGAATTCTTGAAGAAAAAGAACGCATTATTGAGGATTCAAAAAAAGAGGCCGACCATGCTCTAAACAAAGCTTCAGCAAGGGTCAATGAACTGGTTGATGACCATGAGATTAGTAAAAAAGCTGAGAAGAAAGCACAAGATATTATTGAGGCAGCCAATCAGACCGCCAAAGAGATTAAAGTGGGTGCTTATGAATATGTTGAAGAGCTTGTTGAACAAATGGAATATGCTATGCGAGACACGATAGAACAGACTAATATCCACTATGGTAAGTTTGAGAATTATATCAGCCAACAAGTCAAAGTTATGGCTAATAATAGAGAAGAACTTATTATGAGTAAAAACAAATTAGATGATTAAATAAGAATCTTATATCATATTTTTTAAATATAGTGTTGACATATACATCTTTATATTGTAATATATAGATATAAAATAAACCTGATTCAATCAGGTAAACAAATATAGAGGTGTATAATGAATTTTTTAAAGAAAAGTTATCAGAGTATTTCAGCAGATGAAGTTAACAAGATTATGAAAGACAAAGACGTTCAGATTATTGACGTGAGAGAACAATACGAATTTGCGGCCGGTCATATTGAAACAGCTAAGCTTATTCCCTTATCTACAATCCCAAGCCGTATCAATGAGATTGATAAAGATAAGAAAATTGTTGTTGTATGTGCCAGTGGTGCAAGAAGTACCAGTGCATCTAAGTTTCTTGGTAAAGAAGGTTATGATACGTATAACATGGTTGGTGGTATGATGGGATGGCGTTATAAAACAAAATAGTATTGGAGAAGCTGTCTCAGAATGTTGAGTCAGCTTTAATTTTGTGTTGATATGTAGTTTAAGTGCATTTGTATTAGAATAATTTTTGGTAATAATCGTAGATATAATACACACTTTTTCCTTGCCTTACACTACGTACGGTCAGCGGAAAAACTGTGTATCACATCTACTCGGTAATAAATCGTCATTTCGTCAAGAATAAGCACTGCTCAATCATCCTTCCTTTTTTACATTTTCAAGGAAAGTCATACTTTAGTATTCAGCCTTGAAGCGTGGCAGAATACGTCAAGGACCTTTCCTATCAAACCATTCAGAAATATGAGCAGAGCTCATAGCGAAGCGAAGCTTCTTTTCTTGCATCCATGTAAAAATGAAGGACGTTCTACATCCATGTAGAATTGTGATTGATCAGCGCTTTTTCTTTCCTCATTCGGTTCCGCATGTGCGTCATTTCATTAGGCTTAAATTAAAATATCTCACATAATGCACTTTGCTCTGTGTATGATGGTACTTCTTATGGCTTAATGATTGTTCTAAACTAAATTACTATATATAGAAATACTAAAAACGATTTTATCCTTAGCCAACATCGACCATGAAGTTCCTGGAACTGTGTGTGTGACTTAAGCAAGTCTGCATGGATGCAGACCGCCGACTTTTGGTGCAGGGACGCACCAATCGGAGGCCGTAGTCATACATACAGTGGAAGGGTTTTCATGGGACCCAGTTTAAAGTCACATGCATTGTACCCGCAATTTGTATAGAAATCAAATGAAGTTTATATTTACGAACCTACGATCTTAGTTATACATAAAAAAGTCTCTAAGCGTTTCCACCTAGAGACCTGGTTGATTCATATTTTGCTAACTAAGAGCCTTAATTCATAGAGAATAGACTACCATTTACCTTTGGTCATGTGGATGCCAAGTTCTGCTTTTGCAAGATTCTTGATTTCCCATGCCATTTTGATGGTTTTTTCAAAAACATCAATACAACCTGGATCTAGACCGATTTCGATTCCGGCTTCACTTAAGTCGATCATTGTAGCAGCAAGATTTACCAATTCCATATGTAGATCATTGGATTCATCAGATGCATAAATCTTATTAGCGTCTTCCTCAGATAGAAGAACATGTTTTTCTTTTGGTGCGCCACATTTTGGACAAAAATCCAATGCTTCATCAGCCTCATATACAAAGCCACATGCCGTACATTTAAATAGATTCATTTAGTTACCTCCTTATTATTCATGTTTGGTTAAACAAATACTAATTGTTTGCTTCAATTCATTATATCACATATGAAATGAATAGGAAGACCATAATTTATTATGGTAATCGAATAATGGGGGTTTCATATTCATTATTCATTTTCGTATTATAATAGAAATGAATGAGATGATTATAATGTAATGTACTATTTAAATCAGCTTGATAAGATAGCAATTGTATATCATCTAATTGCTTGCACCCTTGTCGTATGTTGACAATAATTGGCAAATCTTCATCATGCTTTTTAATGGCTTTTAACATCTTTTGCCCCGTAGAGTTGAAGCCCAAAACTTTAAGATAAGGCTTCATTTCTGAATTTAATAATTCAAAGGTTTTTTGCTCATGACCCAGATAAATATGTAACAGTGCTCTTGCGATCTTGGTTCTTGTGTAGCGTTTAGATAGAATCTTATTGACCAAACTATCATAATCATAAGCATGTAAAGCCGCTTCGATAATCTTGTATTCTAGTCCTTCATTAACATCCTGATAAGTCCCTAGAACTTCAGGCGTACTTGCAAGTATTTTGTATTTTAAAAAAGGGAAAATCATATCGTAAAAGATAGGGCCTTCACCGCAATGTATAGCGTTTTCAAGTGTATTATAGGAATATAACGGAAGCTTTTCTGATAGGGGGGCGTGATTGTCATGCTCTTGTAAGAATTTTCGTATAGCCGTAGCAGAGGGTATGGTGGTTCTACTGTTATCGTCATGGTAAGCTGAGCCAATACGCTTAACCGTTGTCGGTATGATATTGCTTTTCTGTCTTCGTAGTGCTTTTATATATTCAATACCCAAAATGTTGTTTGGCGTCTTGATGGCTTTAGCTGTATCCTCGGACATCAAATGATGGTTGTGGACGTATTTATATAGAGCTTTTTCTCTTGCTTTCGGGAAGGTATCCCCTGTGCTAAGATACTCATTAAGAAGGAATCGAAATCCAATGGGCTCATTATGAAGGATATCTGCGATATGAACAAGGTCATCAATGGATCCGGATTCACTACCGAAATTCAAGTGTGTTGTAATACCAGTTGCGTTTAAGAGTCTAATTGCCATATGTGAAAAATATTCAGCGCTGGACGTAGCAAAATAAGTAGGTAGCTCAAGAACTAAATCAACACCGGTATGAAGGGCTGCCTGGGTTCTTGCATACTTATTAATAATGGCCGGTTCACCACGTTGGACAAAATTGCCGCTCATAATAAGTACTACACCCTGAGCTTGTGTGCGTGCTTTTGCAGCTTCTATTTGGTATGCATGACCCAAGTGAAGTGGGTTATATTCGGTGACAATGCCACATATGTTCATAATTACCATCCTTTATAAGTGTTCTCTAGAAAGTATATCATAATCCTGACTTACATGGCTATACAGTTTAACCCATTAACCTAACGATGTTTATAAAAAAAACAATAAAAACCTAAAAAAGCATTGTATACAATGAACACAAAGTATATAATAATCATATATGAACAATGATCATTTACTGTAAGCAACTATGATGTGCTTAGAGTCAATGGTCTTTGATAATTATAACGTAATAAATGAGCCAGTCTGAAAGGGGCAAAAAATGAGTTTTATTGAAGCAATTAAGGACAGAGCAAGACAATCCAGAAAAACCATCGTTTTACCTGAAAGTATGGAAATAAGAACACTTGAAGCCACGGCACAAATATTAAGCGAAGATATTTGTGATGTCATTCTAATCGGTGATAAAGATGAAATCACAAATATAGGCATGAATTTTGACATCTCACGTGCAACCATCGTTGATCCAAATTCATTTGAGCAAATGGATGCTTATGTTGCCAAGTTGGTGGAACTCCGAGAAAAAAAAGGTATGACTTTAGAAAAAGCCGGGGAAATCCTAAAAACAGATGCATTGTACTTAGGCGTCATGATGGTGAAAATGGGATTGGCGGATGGTATGGTAGCAGGTGCTGTTAATTCAACAGCCAACGTACTTAGACCATCTCTTCAGATTCTAAAAACAGCACCCAACACAAAACTTGTTTCTTCATTTTTTGTCATGGTCGTTCCAAATTGTGAATTTGGACATCAAGGCATTTTTGTTTACTCCGATTGTGGATTGGTTCAAAACCCTAATGCAGAAGAACTTGCGGCAATAGCAGGTAGTTCTGCAAAATCATTTAAAAGTCTTGTAGGCGCTGAACCTATCGTAGGCATGTTGTCCCATTCTACAAAAGGAAGTGCCACACATCCGGACGTAGACAAAGTTGTAGAAGCAACCAAAATTGCAAAGTCACTTTATCCTGAGTATAAAATTGATGGTGAATTTCAATCGGATGCAGCAATTGTTCCAAGTATAGGCGCAGCGAAGGCACCTGGCAATGAGATTGCAGGTCATGCCAATGTATTGGTATTTCCAGATCTTGATGCGGGTAATATCTGTTATAAGTTAACTGAAAGACTTGCTAAAGCGGATGCATACGGACCTATTACACAAGGAATCGCAAAACCTGTCAATGATTTATCTAGAGGCTGTACAGCTGAAGATATTGTCGGTGTCGTTGCAATAACAGCGGTACAAGCTCAATAGAATGACGAAGGAAAAGGGAGTAAAGATATGAATATTTTAGTATTGAATTGTGGAAGTTCATCAGTTAAGTATCAACTCATTAACATGGAAAATGAAGATGTATTAGCCATCGGTATTTGTGATCGCATTGGTTTTGATGGTTCTTTTATTGGCCACAAACCAAAAGGCCATGATAAGATGAAATTACAAATACCTATGAAAGATCACAAAGAAGCAGTAAAAGCAGTCCTTGCAACTTTAACAGATCCTGCTCATGGTGTTATTGATTCAATGGATGAAATTGCTGCTGTAGGTCACAGAGTTGTACATGGGGCAGAAGCATTTTCAGCTTCGACTATTATTACGGAAGAAGTGAAAGATGCTATCAAAGTGTGCAGTGATTTGGCACCTTTGCATAACCCAGCCAATCTCGTTGGTATTAATGCTTGTGAAGTACTTATGCCAAATACGAAACAAGTAGCGGTATTTGACACAGCTTTCCATCAGACAATGGAGCCAAAAGCTTATCTATATGCACTTCCATACAAATATTACACGAAACACAAAATTAGAAAATATGGTTTTCATGGTACATCTCACAAATATGTTGCATACAGAACAGCAGAGTTTTTGGGACGTAACATTGAAGATATGAAGATTGTTGTTTGTCACTTAGGTAACGGTGCCAGTGTATGTGCTATAGATGGAGGAAAGTCTGTAGATACAAGTATGGGTTTAACACCACTTGAAGGTCTTGCTATGGGAACCCGTTGTGGTGACCTTGATCCTGCGATCGTTCAGTTTATTGCTGAAAAAGAAGGATTAACTTTAGATGAGGTTATTAATGTATTAAACAAAGAATCCGGTATAAAGGGACTCTCACAGTTCTCCAGTGATTTTAGAGATATTGAAGACGCAATAGCGGATGGTAACAAACAAGCAGCTTTAGCCATGGATGTGTATCACCTAAAAGTCGCTAAGTACGTAGGTGCTTATGCTGCTGTTATGAATGGTATTGATGCAGTTGTATTTACTGCAGGACTTGGCGAAAATAATCATGAAGTGCGAAAAGAAGTATGTAATTACTTAGGATATTTAGGTGTTAAAGTTGATGATGAGTTGAACCATGTTCGTTCAATGGAACGTGACTTTTCAGCGGAAGGTGCAACTGTAAGATCTCTTGTCATTCCTACCAACGAGGAATTGGCAATCGCTAGAGAAACAAAGCAACTTATCAAAAAAAACTAAGTATTAAGAATTAAGGTGAGCTTGACACCATAATTAAAGACATAATAATATGCTGTATAAAGGCAATGACTCCTGTTGTTGCCTTTATATTTTCGAAAACAAGGTATCATTATTATGTGATCTAATATTTACCCTTGACAAAATATTTGGGCATATGTATAATTACATGTGGTTATTATTCGAGGTATAAAGCGGTTTTGCTTTACAGCTAAAGGAGTGGTATCATGCATATTAATTTAACGGAACTGTTTTCACAAACGGTTAAAGATGTTACTATCCAGCGAACCTTAGAAATGGATCAACTTGAATTCGGTGGTGAAGTTTATGAAATTAGTAAGCCCATCAAAATCGAATTCGAAGTTACCCAATTAGGTGAAGGCGAATATTTGACCCAAGGCAAGGTTGAAGTAGAGTTAGTAATGTACTGCAATCGTTGTATGAATGAAGTCATAACAATGGTTGAAGGTCAGTTCACAAGAGAATTAAATGAGCATGTTGATGATTCTGAAAGCGATGATATGAAGGATTATTATAAGAACTCAGTTCTGAATGTGGAAAAATTGGCTTTAGACGAAATCTATATGAATGTGCCTATGAAAGTTCTTTGCAACGAATCATGTCAAGGTATTTGCAAGGTATGTGGTGCAAATCTTAACGAAGAAACATGTAATTGCGAAGATGACAATGTAGATCCCAGACTTGCTGGACTAAAAGATTTATTCAATGAAAGATTTAAGGAGGTGTAGACCATGGCAGTACCAAAACGTAAAGTATCCAAAGCGAGAAGAAATAGTAGAAGAGCCAATTGGAAATTAACGGCTCCAAATCTGTCCACTTGTACAAAATGTGGCGAACTCGTAATGTCTCACAGAGCTTGTAAAAAATGTGGCACATATAAGAGCAAAGTAGTATTAGAAGTAAAATAATCTACACTTTTCCAATGAATATAAACAGCGTAACCATTATGGTTACGCTATTTTATGTATTAGGAAATGACGACTTTCTTTTACATAAAAAGAGGAGGCGGAACATGGAACTAAAGAAGATTGTAATTGACGCCATGGGTGGCGATGATGCACCTAAGGCCATGGTAGAAGGTGCTGTTTGGGCACTAAATACTTGCGAAGACATTTACTTGATACTAACCGGTGATGAACCTAAAATCAATGAAATATTAAAAGGTAAGACGTATGATAAGAACAGAATGGAAATCATCCATACGACTGAGGTCATCACCAATGATGAATCTCCAGTACTTGCCATACGAAGAAAAAAAGATGCGTCTTTGGTCCGAGCTTTGTATCTTGTTAAAGATAAAAAGGCAGAGGCATTGGTATCAGCCGGGAGTACAGGTGCTGTATTAGCAGGAGGGACTCTGGTCATTGGGCGTATGAAAGGCATTGAACGTCCTGCACTAGGTTCTTTAATTCCTAATGAAAAAGGTATGACTTTGCTTATTGATTGTGGTGCCAATGTAGACAGTAAGCCTCATTTTTTACATCAGTTTGCTAAGATGGGATCCATCTATTATGAAAACATTTTAGATATTAAGCATCCTAAAGTTGCTTTGGTCAACAATGGTTCGGAGGACAAAAAAGGTAATGCTTTAGTAAAAGATACATTTCCTTTGTTGAAGAACGATACCACTTTGAATTTTATTGGTAATATGGAGGCTAGAGATATTCCTACAGGCGAAGCCCATGTTATTGTATGTGATGGTTTCGTTGGTAATGTTATTCTAAAGTTAACAGAAGGTTTGGCCGCATCTTTACTTGGTATGGTAAAAGAATCGATTATGTCTACAACTGTGAGCAAGATTGGTGGTCTACTTATTAAAAAGTCCATGAAATCCATGAAAAAGAGATTAGATTATACGGAGTATGGCGGGGCGCCCTTACTCGGTCTTGAGGCTTTAGTTGTAAAAGCACATGGTAGCTCAAATGCTAAAGCATTTAAGAATGCTATCCTACAATGTAAGACTTTTATCGATCATAAAGTGAATGATAAAATTAAACAACAATTATTATAAGTCAGTGGTTGATTATGTTATAAAATTATAGTAAGATGGTCTTATTATATCAAGGTTAACGTATGAGAACTTTTTCGTTTTACATAGTTTTTATGCCTTAACCATATCAGACAAGTTCTTTATAGGAACTCAATGAGAAAGGAGCTTATTATGGATGAAAGTAAATTATTAGAAATCATAGCAGAATTTACAACGTACGGACCGGAAGAACTAAAAGAGAATATGCATTTTTCGGATGATCTTGGTATTGATTCCCTTGACTTGGCACAAATCATTATGGCTGTAGAAGATGCCTACGATGTAGAGTTGGATGAGGAAGCCTTAGACAGTATTCAGACAGTTGGCGATGCTATCAATATGGTTAAGAATAACGGATAATTTTTAATAGATGTTATTGTATACAGGATAAATGGAAAGAGGTTTCAGAAATGAAGCTTCTTTTTTCTTCTCTAGGAAAGACTGTGCCATGTTAATGCGTTGAAGCCTCGCATTAACAATCAAGGAAATCTTTCCTGCCGGAACAATTTGCTTTGCAAAACGAGGCGTAGCCTCTTTGTTCTTATAGGATTATGAGCCGTTATTTAATAGAAAATTAAATAAGTTTATGATATAATATTTAACTGTGATTACTATTTAAGAAAGTGAGAATAGATATGTCCATTGTAAAAGATATTGAAGAATTTCAAGATATTATTGGGTATCAATTTGTTGATTTGAGACTTCTTGAAAGAGCTCTGACGCATAGTTCCTATGCAAATGAACATCGTTTGAGTAAGTTTGAGAACAATGAACGGTTAGAATTCTTAGGTGATGCAGTTCTTGAGATTATTACATCAGAATTCTTATTTCGTAAGTACCATGAGATGTTAGAAGGGGAGTTGACCAAATTTAGAGCCAGTATTGTTTGTGAACCAACGCTTGCTAACTTTTCTAGAGAAATTAATCTAGGAGATTACTTACTTCTTGGAAAAGGAGAAGATAATTCTGGAGGTAGATTAAGGTCTTCAGTTTTGTCAGATGCGGTAGAAGCGTTAATAGGCGCTATTTATTTAGACGGTGGTCTTGAAGAAGCACGGATTTTTGTCGAGTCAACATTATTAAAAGATGTTGAAAAGAGAAAGCTTTTTGTAGACAGTAAAACCCATCTTCAAGAAATCATTCAAAAAAACAGTGATCAATCGGTTGAATATCTTATCGTAAGTGAAAAAGGTCCTGACCATTCTAAGCTTTTTGAAGTCATAGCGGTTCATCTAGGTGAAACCATTGGTCATGGATTTGGAAGAAGCAAAAAATCAGCAGAACAAGAGGCAGCCTTTGACGCCATTAAAAAAATCGTGTAACAATAATTTCTGAACAATTTATAAACGATTATAAGTTGTCCAATTTTTATTGAGTGATTACGCGTGTCTGGGACAAATGAATCGAAATTTGTGTAAAATATCGTGATGTTACAATCACATTTTGGAGAGATCAGCATGCATTTAAAAAGCATAGAGTTGTACGGTTTTAAGTCTTTTGCCAATAAAATGGTATTTAAGTTTGAAAAAGGCATCACAGCCATCGTTGGGCCTAACGGCAGTGGTAAAAGCAATGTAGCAGATGCCGTTAGATGGGTGCTGGGTGAACAAAGTGCCAAACAATTACGTGGTAGTAAAATGCAAGATGTAATCTTTGCAGGTACAGAAGCAAGGAAACCCCTTGGTTATTGCCAAGTTGATTTGACCATTGACAACCATGATATGAAAATTCCCATTTCATATTCGGAAGTAACTGTATCTAGAAGGGTCTACCGTTCCGGTGAAAGTGAATACTTCATAAATGGTACGAACTGTAGAATGAGAGATGTACTTGAGCTATTTATGGATACTGGGATCGGCCAAGAAGGCTATTCTATAATCGGCCAAGGCCAGATTGAAAAAATATTATCGAACAAGCCGGAAGAGCGTAGGGCTTTATTTGATGAGGCAGTTGGTATCGTAAAGTTTAAAAAACGTAAAGAAAGCGCAGAAAAAAAATTAGATGAAGAGAAGCAAAATCTATATAGAATCAATGATATTATCACAGAATTAGCGCATCAAAAAGAAACTTTAACAGAACAAGCCACAAAAGCCAAAGCCTATCTCAGGTATAAAGAAGAATTGAAAGTTAATGAGATTGGTAGTTTTGTTATGGAAATAAAAAAAATCAATGATCAAATTGATGAAAATGAAGCTAAAGCTAAGATTATTGATGAAAACATAAAGCAAGTACGCACAGATTACCAACTCAACAAGACGAAGCACAGTGAATTTGTAAAAAAACTTGAAACCCTGGAGAGTGAGATTGATGTTATCAGGAATCAGTCAACTCAACTGACGGTGCTTAAAGAAAAAAAAGAAAGTGAAATCAAACTGACGCAGGAGCAGATTACCCATCTAAACAGCAATATAAATAGATTTGAGTCTGACATCAATATTCTAAAACAAAAAAGGGGAAAAATTGAAGAAACGTTACAACAGTATCAAGAGGATATGGCTTCTCTTTTTGAAACCAGTGAAAAAAGTGAAGACGATCTAAGAGAACACGAAAAAAAGCTTAAGGAAATCAATGAGATCATATTAAAAGAAGAAGATGCTGTGGGCATGATTCAAAGCAATATGATAGAACGTCTGAACGAAATCTCCAACATAAAAACAAAAATGCAACGATACCATACAATGACTGAAAACGCCTTTTCTAGGAAAGAAAGTCTTGAAGCGAGGCAAAGGATTTTATCAAAATCTCTTGAGGCATTAAAATTGTCTTTAAAGAATGAAACAGATTTAAGAGAGGGTTATCAAGCTGAGATTCATAAACTTGAGGATGAAAAAAATGTTTATAATCTCTCTTTAAGTCGCATACAAGAAAATATTAAAAGTATAGAAGAAAAACGTAATACCATGATTTCAGATGTTCAGAATCTGAAATCAAAGCATAAAGCTTTAACAGAAATCACAGATCAGTATGAAGGCTATAATCTTAGTATAAAAAAAGTAATGTCACAAAGGCATCTGCCGATATATGAGAAAAAAATATGTGGTGTTGTAGCCGATATCCTCAAAGTGGAAAAAAAATATGAGAAAGCCATTGAAATTGCCCTTGGCGGCAGCTATCAAAATGTAATAACAGAAGATGAGGCAACAGCAAAAAGCCTTATAGCGTATTTGAAAACACAAAAAGCCGGTCGTGCTACTTTCTTGCCGCTTACGAACATCAAGCCCAACATACAAAAGAATGCAGCGCTTCGATTGGAAAAAGGGTTTGTCGGATATGGTGATGAATTGGTAGAAGCATCCGATAGATATTCAAATATTTTATCCTTCTTGCTGGGACGTACCATCATTGTAGGTGATATAAATGATGCTATTTCCATGGGTAAAAAACATAACAATACCCTTAGGATTGTTACCTTAACCGGAGATATGGTTAATCCAGGCGGATCTTTAACAGGCGGTGCTTATAAGAATGACAATACACAATTCTTATCGAGAAAAAGGGATCTTGAGACTTTAAGCGTACGCATTCATGAATTGGATCAGCAGCTTAAGGAAACGGATTTGGTGTATCAAACACAATTAGAAGAAAAAAGTAATCTAGATGAAAAACTAGAGACAATAGCTTCTAGACTTCAATCGGTCTCTATAGAATTAAACGGAAAAAATATTCAAATGCATCAATTAAAGGGTGATGTTACTAAAAGTGATGAAGAACTAAAAGAACTCAAAATAGAAGTCGACCAGATTATAGTCCAAGAACAAGAATTGACTTTTCAGTTGACAGAACTTGAGAAAAATCTCATGGAAAATGAAATCAATAAGGATGAGGCAGAATCGACCGTCAAGGATATGATGGAAAAAACAGTTGGTCTTAAGAAAGAAAAAGAGATTTTACTTGAAACCATCACCAATATTCGACTTGAGCATGCTTCATTAAATGAACAGCGACATAATGCAAAAAGCAATCTGAATCGTATGCAGGAAGAAATCAAAGAACGGACAGATGATATCATACGTATAGAATCTGATATTATGTCAGCAGTATCTAATCAAAAAACTAAAATTGAACTTCTTGAGACTTATGGTCAAGAGACGGCTACTTTTGAAGCACAAATTCAAAAAGTCCAGATTCAAATTCAGCAAAAAACGCTGGATAAACAGCACCTGAGTAAAGAGCAAGAGGCATTGTACCTTAAACAAGAAGAATTATCCGAAAGTATAACTTTACTTGAAAAAGATGCCTTAAGGGTTCAAAACAGCTTATCCAAGCTGGAAGCACAAAAAGAAAGCCACATGGAATATATGTGGAATGAGTATGAGTTGACCTACAACCATATAATGACACAAGAACAAGATCAATTAGGTAGCATGTCATCTATTAAGAAATCCATTGAAGCCCTAAAAACACAGATTAGGGACTTAGGTGATGTTAACGTTAATGCCATTACGGAGTATAAGACGGTGGATGAACGTCATCAGTTTCTATCTGAGCAAAAAGAAGACTTAATTGAAGCTGAGAAGCAACTTAGAACAGTCATAATTGAGCTCGAAGAAAGAATGCAAACACAATTCAGGGAGCAGTTTAACGCTATAAACCTTAAGTTTCAACAGGTTTTCAAGGATCTATTTGGTGGCGGTAAGGCTTTTTTAAGGCTGTCTGATGAAGAACAGGTACTCGAGGCCGGTATACACATTAACGTACAGCCACCGGGTAAAAAGCTTCAGAGTATGATGCTTCTATCAGGTGGTGAACGTGCTTTTACAGCAATTGCACTTCTTTTTGCTATACAAAGCTTAAAACCATCTCCCTTTTGTGTACTTGACGAGATTGAGGCTGCTCTTGATGATGCTAATGTTGAGCGGTTTGCAAAGTATTTAAAAAAACTCACTGTAAATACGCAATTTATCATCATAACGCATAGAAGAGGTACTATGGAAGTGAGTGATGCATTATATGGGATTACCATGCAGGAAAAAGGTATATCAACGCAAGTGTCTGTTAAACTATTAGAAGATATATTGGAATAATTCCGGAAAGAAAGGTTATTATGTCAGAGAATAAGAAAAGAGGTTTCTTCGGCAAATTGGTCGAGGGACTAACAAAAACGAGAGATAATATATTAGGTGGTGTTGATCAGGTTCTAAGTGGATTTTCAAGTATTGACGAAGATTTTTATGAAGAACTGGAAGAAGCTCTGATTATGGCTGACTTTGGTGTCCATACGGCTCTTAGAATCTTATCCGATATTAAGGTTAAGGTAAAAGAACAGCATATTAAAGATCCAATGGAAGTCAAAAATCTACTAAAAGAAGAATTAATGGAAATCATGCACTTATCGGATGATGCTTATATTTTCGAGGAAAAAAAATCCGTTATACTCATTATTGGGGTTAACGGTGTTGGTAAAACCACGACCATAGGCAAGTTGGCTATGCGTTATAAAGCCCAAGGTAAGAAGGTGGTCCTTGCAGCTGCAGATACTTTTCGAGCGGCCGCTATTGAGCAATTGACCGAATGGTCTAACCGAGCAAATGTAGACATTGTTGCAGGTCAAGCCAACTCGGACCCTGGAGCGGTCGTCTATGATGCTGTTTTTGCTGCCAAAGCCAGAAAAGCAGATATGCTTATTTGTGACACAGCTGGACGTCTTCATAACAAGAAAAATCTTATGGATGAGCTTGGGAAGATTAACAAGATTATTGACCGTGAGTACCCTGAGGCCCACAAAGAAGTGTTGTTGGTCCTTGACAGTACGACGGGCCAAAATGCGCTACAACAAGCCAAGCAGTTTAAAGAAGTTGCAAATATTACAGGCATCGTTCTTACCAAGTTGGATGGAACAGCAAAAGGTGGTATCGCCATTGCCATACAGTCAGAACTGAATCTATCGGTTAAGTTTATTGGCGTTGGTGAGGGTATCGATGATCTACAAGATTTTAACCCGGAAGAATTTGTTGAAGCCCTTTTTAAACAGTAAGGCATAAGCCTTAACAAAACGAACTTTTAAGGAGAACTATGAAATACACCATATTAATGCGCCCTAATTACAACGTGGCTTATCATGATGCTTATGTCAAGATGTGTCAAGTAGAATTAAAATCATTACTAACAGCTTATAATTTCCTAGAGAGTGAACCTACCATACAAGGGGTGAATAAAGCCACTTATATGACCTTTGAATCAGAGGTGACACTGAATGCTAATATGCTTAAATCTATCTGTAGATTATCCTTTTTTTATGCTTTGTTTCAAATCGTAGATAAAGATCTTTTTAAGCCAATACTTATTGAGTATGCACCGGATTTTGAAGAAGATCTGAGTATTCGATTGAAATACAATGGAAAAACCAATGAAGTCATTACACGTATGATGATGAACCTCGCTTTATACCATTCAGATTTCTATGACGAACCCCATCTTAAATTGCTAGATCCTTTATGCGGAAAGGGGACGACACTATTTGAAGCCATGATTAACGGTTATGATGCTTATGGTGTGGAAAAAGATAAAAAACATGTGGCGGATCTTGGTACTTATATAACGCGCTATATCAAGGATGCCAGATTTAAACACACCAATCAAAGAGGCAAATTAATCCATAATCGTAAGACCATAGGTGAAACCTTCGAGTTACAATATGCAAAAGATAAAGATCAATACAAGTCAGGCGATCTCCGTGAATTGAAAGTGTTAAGAGCGGATACGACGTATTTTGAAGGTGCCTTTCGTCATAATTCAATACATCTGATTGTGACGGATTTACCTTATGGTGTACAACATAGTGGCAAAGAAAAAGGAGAAAAAACCATTGGCTTAAGTGGTCTGTTAGACCAAGGTTTAACATCCTGGGATCCTTATTTGAAAAAGGGTGGTGCGATTGCTATATCCTGGAACATCTATACAGATACAAGAGAGAGCCTCATTCAGATTTTTGAAGATCATGGTTATATTGTAATGAAAGATCTTGAAATGTCTAAGTTAGAACACCGAGTATCTCAAGCGATAACAAGAGATATTATAATTGCATACAAAGGCTAGTATTAAGTATTTTGAATTTTGTAGGACTTTGGGTTATGATAGAGTAGAATCTAATTCATTAACATTTGAAAAGTGGGTGTAGAATTGAAAATCAATCATATTGCAATATGGACCAATCAACTAGAAGTTATGAAAACTTTTTATTGTCAATATTTTAAGGGTAAATCCGGACATAAATATCATAATAAGAAAAAGGAGTTTGAATCCTATTTTATTACCTTTGATGAAGGTGCCCGAATTGAGTTAATGACCATGCCGGATATTGTTGAACTAGAAGCTTACCAACTTTTGTCTTGTCTTGGATTGGCACATTTTGCCTTATCCGTTGGAAGTGAAATGGAAGTTGTTCGAATTACTGAGAAGTTAAGAAGTGATGGTTATACCATTGCCAGTGAACCAAGAGTCACCGGAGACAATTACTACGAGAGCGTTGTTTTAGATCCGGATGGTAACTGTGTAGAATTAACCGTATAATTTTACGCCAAAGTATATGTAATTTGAACTTGACATAAAAAGAATATTACTCTATAATACCACTGTAAAGGAAAAGAACTTAACAGTGGTGATGATGATGGATCAAGTTTTTGAAAAAACTTTATTATTTGATTTTTATGGTGAATTGCTAACAGAGCGCCAAAAGCAATTGTACCAACTCTATAATCTTGATGATTTATCATTGGGTGAGATATCTGAACAACTAAATATAAGCAGACAAGGTGTATTTGATGCTTTAAAACGGTGTGATCAACAATTACATCATTTTGAAGACAAATTACAACTGGTGCATCGATTCATTAGAAATAAAAAAAGGGCCATGATGGTTCATGAGCTTATAGCAAAACTCAAAGAAAGTCATAACGATGGACGTTTGACAGAGATTGAGGCCATCACACAAGCGATGATGGATGATATGTAAAAATATTGGAGGCCTTACATGGCATTTGAGAGTTTATCAGACAAATTTCAAAATATATTTAATAACTTAAAGAAAAAAGGTAAGTTGAGTGAGGCAGACGTCAAAGCCGCAATGCGTGAAGTAAAAATGGCGCTTCTAGAGGCGGATGTTAATTTTAAAGTCGTTAAAGACTTTGTTAATGCGGTTAAAGAACGGGCAATCGGGGATGAAGTTATGGAAAGCTTGACACCCGGACAGCACGTTATAAAAATAGTAAATGAAGAAATGGTTGCACTTATGGGTTCAGATGAATCCGAACTGACATTCACAACAGGCGGTGGGCCAACCATCTATATGATGGTCGGATTGCAAGGTGCAGGAAAGACGACAACATCAGCCAAACTGGCTGGTCTGTTAAAGAAAAAAGGTAAAAAACCGCTTTTGGTGGCTTGTGATATTTACCGTCCGGCAGCGATTAAGCAACTTCAGGTTGTGGGCGAGCAATTGAGCATTCCGGTTTTTTCTATGGGCAATCAAAACAAACCCATTGATATTGCAAAAGCGGCCCTTGAACATGGTAGTAAAAATCATCATGATCTAATTATTTTGGATACAGCCGGTAGACTTCATATCGATGAAACCATGATGGATGAACTAATAGAGCTTAAAGAGGTTATAAAACCAAAAGAAACGTTGTTGGTTGTCGATGCTATGACGGGACAAGATGCCGTTCATGTAGCAGAGTTATTTAATGAGAAAATAGGTGTTGATGGTGTCATCCTTACAAAGTTGGATGGTGATACTCGGGGTGGTGCAGCTTTATCCGTTAAAGCAGTTACTCAAAAACCCATCAAATTTGCAGGTATGGGTGAGAAATTATCGGATTTGGAAGTTTTCTATCCGGAGCGTATGGCCTCAAGGATTTTGGGTATGGGTGATGTATTAACTTTAATCGAGAAAGCCCAAAGCAACATAGATCAGAAAAAAGCATCTGAAATGGAGCGGAAGTTCCGAAAAGCGGAATTTAATTTCGAGGATTTTCTAGAACAGATGCAACAGCTTAAAAGTATGGGTTCTTTGTCGGATTTGATGGCGATGATTCCGGGTATGAGCGCCCAGATGAAAAACGTTCAGATAGATGACAAGGAAATGGCTAAAATGGAAGCTATGATTTTGTCCATGACCGTAGAAGAACGTAACGATCCAAATGTCATTAATGTTTCTAGGAAAAATCGAATTGCAGCAGGTTCGGGCAACAAAATTCAAGATGTGAACCGTTTTATCAAGCAATTTGAACAATCCAAGAAAATGATGAAACAAATGAGTGGCATGATGGGTAAAAAAGGACGCCGTGGCGGTAAAGGCATGTTCGGTAATTTGCCCTTTTAATTCATGAATACCTACATATCGGGTATATACCCAAAGTGTGGTTTCTATATATTAACATTAAGCATAAGGAGGTGAAACACATGGTAAAAATGAGACTTAAGAGATTAGGACAAAAGAAAGCTCCTTTTTATAGAATCGTAGTTGCAGACTCAAGATCTCCAAGAGATGGTAAGTTTATTGAGCAATTAGGTTATTACAATCCAACAAAAGATCCAATCGATCTTAAAATCGATGCGGAAATAGCTAAAAAATGGCTTAGCACTGGCGCTCAACCTACGACAACTGTAAGCAAACTTTTAAAAATCGCTGGTATCGTTGAATAAGGTGTCTAAGGGTCCTGATACGGACGCATGAACGCTGTCATTTACGTAGGAGGTCGGCATATGAAAGAATTAGTAGAAGCAATTGCGAAAGCACTGGTGGATCATCCTGAAGCCGTTGTCGTCAACGAGGTAGAAGGTGAACGTTCTACAATTTTGGAATTGAAAGTGGCACCGGATGATATGGGTAAAGTAATCGGCAAACAAGGTCGTATTGCTAAAGCTATACGAACGGTCGTCAAAGCAGCTGCAACCAAAGATGATAAACGTGTGGTTGTAGAAATACTTTAATCATTTTATGTAGTCCTATAAAATAATTAAGTTAAGCTTAAACAATGGGCTGTCTTATAAGCAATACGTTCTGTGAGCGATATTTCTTAGAAGACAGCCTTATTTACTAAAGCTTAAAGTGAAGAAAAAGGTGGTAACATGGAATATATGTATATTGGTCGTGTGGCAAATACCCATGGTGTAAAAGGCGTCATAAAAGTCCTTCCAACCACAGATGACCCAAAACGATTTGAATTGTTAAAAAAAGTAACCATAGAAGATGCCCGAGGTAAAGAGGCGGATTATACGGTAGTTAAAGTTAAGTACCTGCATCAATTTGTCCTACTTGAACTAAAAGAAGTCATTGATATGAATATGGCTGAAAGTCTAAAACAAGGGATTATCAAAATACCAAAAGAAGAAGCTTTGCCTCTTGAGACAGATGAATACTATGTTCAAGACCTAATTGGATTAAAGGTTTATGACCACCTAGATGCTTATTTAGGTACCCTAAAAGACGTACTTTTTACGGGTAGTAATGAAGTTTATGTCGTCACCCTTGAATCCGGTAAAGAGCTTTTATTACCAGCCATTAAAGATTGTATCTTGAATGTGGATATGGCAGATCAGAGAATGAAGGTTTATGTCATGGAAGGACTGATGTGATGAAGTTTAATGTCTTGACGCTTTTTCCGGATATGGTTATGGATAGCTTAAATCATAGCATAATTGGAAAAGCCATGGAAAAAGGCATCATTCAAGTCAATTCTATTAACTTTAGAGACTTTAGTGACTCTAAACACAATTCTGTGGATGATTATCCCTATGGTGGTGGTGCAGGCATGGTTATTCAAGCTCAGCCTGTCCTTGACGCTTATGAGGACCTTGTCAAGAAGGAAGGTACTTCTAGGCTCATCTATCTGACACCCCAGGGGAAGACCTTTAACCAAGCAATGGCGGAAGAATTTGCCAGGGAGGATCAGCTAACATTTCTATGTGGTCATTATGAAGGTATTGATGAAAGAATTATCGACAGTATTGTAACGGATGAAGTCTCGATAGGTGATTTTGTTCTAACGGGTGGCGAGATGGCGGTCGTCCTTATTATTGATGCTGTTGCAAGGTTAATACCGGGTGTCCTAAAAAACAATACATCCAGTGAACATGAAAGTTTTCATGATTATCTCCTAGAATACCCTCAGTATTCAAGACCGGAAATCTATAAGGGTATGTCGGTGCCCAAGGTCTTGTTATCCGGGCATCATAAAAATATAGAAATCTGGCGCAGAGAGCAATCCCTACTCAGAACTTATAAAAAAAGACCGGATTTGTTGCCTTTTGCTAATTTGACGGAAAGTGACAAACAATTCTTGAAAAAATATTGCAATTATGAAGTAAATATGCTATAGTAATTAACTGTGACTACGGATGTTCCGCTTTTATGAAACCGATATTATGAACATCTAAGATGGAAGGAGGATACTCAAATGAATAACATTATTAGAGGTATTGAGCAAGCTCAATTAAAGGAAAATGTAGAGTCATTTAACGTTGGAGATACAGTACGTGTATATGCAAAGGTTAAAGAGGGCAACCGTGAAAGAGTTCAAATGTTCGAAGGAACAGTTCTTAGCAGACAAAACGGTGGTTCTAAAGAAAACTTTACAGTAAGAAGAATTTCTTACGGTGTTGGTGTTGAAAGGTCATGGCCTGTACATTCACCAAACATTGAAAAAATCGAAGTAATCAGACGCGGTAAAGTAAGAAGAGCAAAATTAAATTACTTAAGAAGCCGTATTGGTAAGAGTGCTAAGGTTAAGGAATTAATTCGATAAGAGTATCTTATATAAGAGTAAAAAGGGTAAGGCCAATATCAGGTACTGCCCTTTTATTTTTTTGATTAAACTTTTTGATTAAACTTAATGATAAACTTAATTCTTATAATAAGCGCCTCAGCGTTAAGTCTTTATTACATTTTTCAAAATAACTTGAGTTGTTTAGTGAAAAAGGTGTACAATGACATAATGACAAATATGTAATTTTGAAAATTAATGTTTAACATTATGAAAGTAGGTATAGATTTGGAAGAGAATAAATTAAAAAAAGAACTCATGGGTTGGGTTAGAGACCTTGCTATAGCACTATTGGTTGTATTTATAATCTTTAATTTTTTGGGACAAAAGACCAATGTTGTCGGAAAGTCCATGGAGCCAACGCTTCATGATGGTGATCAGTTGGTGGTTGATAAACTGAGTTACCGCTTTAGTGAAATCGAACGTTATGATATTATCGTTTTTCCTTATGAACCGAAGCTATATTATATAAAGCGCGTTATAGCCCTTCCAGGGGAATCGGTAGACATTCAAAACGGAACGCTTTTGGTCAACGGTGAATCCATAGATGCTGACTTCAACTTTGATGTCATAACAGAATATGGTAATAATTTACCGATTGTTGTACCACCGAATGAGTATTTCGTTATGGGTGATAACCGTAATAATAGCTCGGACAGTCGTTATGTGGATGTGGGAACCATTCACAAAAATGATGTTATAGGCAAAGCTGTGGTACGTATATGGCCTTTGAAACTCGTCGGAACCATCGATCACTAACCAATGAAAATACATTTAGCATAGTGGGTAATCACTCATTATGCTTTATATATGCAGAGAAATAGGGAGCTTTATATGAATATACAATGGTATCCAGGTCATATGACCAAAGCCAAAAGAATGATGGAAGAAAATATCAAACTCGTAGATGTGGTTATAGAACTGGTAGATGCGAGGGTACCTATTAGTAGTCAAAATCCGGATGTACTAAAACTTGCAAATAACAAACCAAGAATTATAGTTTTAAATAAAGTAGATTTGGCGGATGGAAAAGAAACCAAAAAATGGGCAGATTTCTTTTTTAACCAAGGCTATGTTGTGGTTGAGGTGAACTCACAAAACGGAAAAGGTATAAAAAGTGTGTCTTCGGCTATTAATCTGGCTTGTAAAGAAAAGATTGAACGTAACAAAAAGCGCGGATTACTTAACAGACCGATGCGTGCGATGGTTGTGGGCATCCCTAATGTAGGTAAGAGTACTTTTATAAATAAATTGGTTGGAAAAGCAAGCGCCAAAACCGGTAACAAGCCCGGTGTTACAAAAGGGAAACAATGGTTGAAGTTGAAAAATGAGTTTGAACTTCTGGATACACCAGGTGTACTTTGGCCTAAGTTTGAAGATCAGAATGTAGGCATCAAATTGGCTATGATTGGATCCATTAGGGAAGAAATATTGGATACAGAAGGACTTGCAATGTTAGCCCTTGAGTTTATGAGAGATCGATATCCGAATCTGCTCATGGACAAATACCCCATGACAGATGTAGCCGGTAAAAAAGGGCATGAATTACTTGAAGCCGTAACCATAACAAGACATCTTCTAAAACCGGGTAATGAACCGGATGTTTCGCGTATGGCAAAAATGTTTCTGGATGAATTTAGAAATGGTAAAATCGGAAAGATGACATTGGAAACTGTATCAGAATATAAATAAGAAGTGTTACAAAATTGGCGCTGACTTAGGCGCCTATTTTTATTAATATTATCTTTATCAGAACCATATCATACGCTATAATGGGAGTAGACATAATAAAACTCAAGGGGGTACCATGAATACTTTACCCATTAATGCCATTAAAGAAATTTACAAAAAAACCGATATTCATGCACTAGATGCTTTTATCAATAGATTTCAAGAAGATGATAGAGCTGGCGTTAAATACTTAGTTGACTGCTCTAGAAAAAAAATACAGGCTTATAACCAAGAGTTAGATCGAATGTCACGTATGCGTTTATATGAACAAAAATACGATCATTTAGATTTTATTTGTGGCATTGATGAAGTGGGTCGAGGACCATTGGCCGGTCCCGTGGTTACAGCAGCCGTCATTTTAGAAAAAGATACAAAGTTGCTCTACATCAATGATTCAAAGAAGCTATCTGAGAAAATGCGTGAAATGCTTTATCATCAGATTATGGATGAAGCTATTGCGGTGAGTATTGGTATAGAAAGCGTCGAAACCATTGATACCATCAATATATTGCAGGCCACCTATAAAGCAATGCAAAAGGCTGTAAATGGCCTTGAAGTACAGCCGGACATTCTACTGGTGGATGCCGTTACAATACCGGACATTGATATTAAGCAACATGCCATCATTAAAGGTGATGAAAAAAGTATTTCAATAGCTGCTGCCAGCATAATTGCAAAAGTGACTAGGGATAGAATGATGAAGGACTATCATGAACTTTTTCCTGCCTATGATTTTGATAAAAATAAAGGGTATGGCTCTTCTACACATATAGAGGCCATAAAAAAAGTGGGACCCTGTTTCATTCACCGAAAATCCTTCATAAAAAACTTTATTTTGACACCTTAACCATGGTTAAAGTGTCAAAACTAAGTTTCACTAAGTTCATATACAATATATAGATTACGTTGATACATTCATAACTATATATTGTATGCGAAAGTTCAACTATATAGTTTTGACACCTTAACCAAACATAAACACATATAAGTGCATCAAGGGGTGATGAATTTGAAAATAGATCCGAATATGATTCATAAGAAATATGGGCAGGTTCAAAACACAGCGGAAACAAACACGGTAAAAGGTGAAAGGTTGACCTACAAAGAAGGTCAGGTTGTAAAAGGAGAAGTTCTTGATGCGACCTTAACCGGTGTAAAAATCAAGCTCACAAACGGACAAATATTGGATGCGAAGCTTGCACAACCGGCTATGTTTTCTATTGGTGATGAAGTTGCTTTAGCGGTCAAAGAAGCTTCTGCAAAACAAGTGTTGTTGACAACGCTACATCAGGATCCTCAATTGGTAGAAGATAAATTGATAACCATACTGGAAAATGCTAAACTACCCCTGACAGAAGAAAATCATCATTTGGTTCGCCAATTAATTGAAAACAATCTGCCGATTAGTGACCAAAGTCTTAAAAATTTCATCCAATTAACCAAGCAATTTCCAGAAGCGACCGTAAAACAACTGATTTTTATGGTAAAGCATGACATACCCGTTTCATCTGAAAATATACAGCAACTCACGATGTTAGAAAATAATGAGCATGCTTTGATGAAAAGCATAACGTCCTTAGCAGATGATATAACGTCCATCCAAAGGTCCGAACTCAGTACATCCCCCTTAATCATTAAAGATACACTATCGGTAGATCAAACCCCAATACCCTTAACATTGCTTACAAGTGATAAAAATAGTAGTGAATTTCTTAGTAATCTTAATCAAGTCATAAAAGCTACAGCAGACCTAAACATTGAAACAATACCTATGCCAACATCAAAAGTACCTCTTGGTGATATGCTTCTTACGAAAGATGTAGAAAATCTTTCGCGTCATTTAAAGCATAATATGGTTGAGCAACAAAATAATATCATTGAAAAGTTACCCCTTAGTGATGCCCAAAAACTACTATTTGAAAAACTAGAAACGCCAAAACAGATGAATCTAGTGGATTTAGTTACGATGACAAAAGAAAAGCTGTTACCTCTAGATCAATTAAGGGGTATTCTTATACAACTAAAAACAGATAGCACATATGCAACACTGGTCAAGGGTATGCTCATGTCAAAAGATACGCTTGGTGATATGGTACAAGTCAAAGATTATTATAAATCACTGAATCTGAAGATGACCGACTTGATAAAAAGTACTGAACTGGCCTTGAAAGATGAGAGTGGTCATGTATTGAAAGAAGCACAAAATGTCAAATCTTCAGTATCCTTCCTTAATGCCCTTGGTAAAGATTTTAGCTTGATGCACCTACCAATGTTGTTACAAGATCAACTGCAACATTCTGAGCTCTATGTACTTGGTGATCGAAAAAAAGGCAAGGATGGAGAAAAGTCCATAACAGCATTGGTGCGTCTGGATCTTGTAAATCTTGGGCATACAGACATTCATATAAAAAAAACAGGTAAAAATCTGGATATTCAGTTTTTTATGACGGATGAAAAACAAATCTCTGTCGTGAATGAAAACCTATATGGACTGCACAACCTATTAAACCGAAAAGGCTTTAACGTATTGTCCATAAATGTAACCCCTTTGCAAAAATCCTTTGATGTTGTAACCGATTTTCTGGATGGTCAAGATGTGAAAGCCAATATTAGCAGGTATACCTTTGATATGAGAGCGTGATGATGATGAAAGAGAAAAAAAAGGCTGTTGCCATTAAATATAGTGAAGGTGAAGTGGCACCAAACTTAGTGGCAAAAGGTAAAGGCATAATTGCAGATAAAATCATAGAAAAAGCTCAAGAGGAAGCCTTGCCCATCTATCAGGATGCAAAACTCGCCGATGAACTGACTAAACTGGAAATAGGAGATTATATTCCGGAAGAGCTCTATAAAGTGGTGGCTGAAATACTGGTTTTTGTAACAGATTTGGATAAATTGCGTGATAAAATATAGATGGTTTAGTTGATGTAAGGGGGCTATATGAACAAAAGAGATACAGGCAGGCACTATGAAGAAATGGCGGTTTTGCATTTGGTTCATGCAGGCTATAAAATACTTAAAAGAAATTATTATACAAGGTATGGTGAAATTGATATCATAGCCTATAAGGCATCCACTTATATTTTTATAGAAGTAAAATATAGAACCTCTGATAAAAAAGGTAAACCCTATGAAGCTGTCGGTCATGCTAAGAGACAAAGGATGATGAAATCAAGTTTAAGCTATTGTAAGGTTATGAATCTCTTTGGTCAGTCGATGCGTTTTGATATCATTGATATTCTGGAAGAAAAGCTGACCCATTATGAAAATGCTTTTGAAATGGATAAACGGTATACCAATTATTGAAAGGAATTATTATGTTACGTTCAGAACATATGATTATAGAAAATCAGAAAGAAGTTATGGTTGTAAAACTGCCACATTTTGAAACGACCGGTTTGGTGAACCATGGGTTCTCAACAAAATACGGCGGTATCAGTAAGGGTGTTTATGAATCTATGAATCTTGGTAAAAATAGGGGCGACTCACCTTATAACGTTGAAGAAAACTTTAATCGATTTTGTGATGCCATAGGTGTACCTACGGACACTTTAGTCTTTAGTGACCAAGTTCATGATGCCCATGTGCGTGTGGTTCAAAAAGAGGACAAAGGCAAAGGCTTTTATAGAACATCGGATATTATTGGTGTAGATGGTTTGGTTACCAATCAAGTTGGCGTTACATTAACCACCTTCTATGCCGATTGTGTGCCTTTGTTTTTTTTAGACCCTATAAAAAAAGCCATAGGCTTATCCCATGCAGGATGGAGAGGGACGGTTAAGGCCATTGGACCTAAAACTGTAGAACTTATGAGACAAACATTTGGTAGTAATCCTAAAGATATTATGGTCGGTATTGGTCCATCCATAGGGGCCTGTTGCTATGAAGTTAGTACAGATGTTATAAAAGAGTTTGAAAATAATCTAAATCATGATATAATTGTACGGATTGTCTCGAGAATAAATGATGAACACTATAAATTAGACCTGTGGGAAGCCAATCGGTTGTTATTGTTAGATGCAGGTATTGATAATAAAAACATGGTGGTAACGGATTTATGTACAAAGTGCCATAATGCGTATTTCTATTCCCATCGATTTATGGGGAATCAAAGAGGTAGTCTTGCGGCTATGATTGCGTTAAAAACGACAACAGAGTAACAGACTAAACAGTCATGTTAAAGAAGGTGAAGTATTGGAATTGAAGCACTATAATAAAGATGAAGCCCAAGATCACGAGATTCTTGGCGTGGAACAAGGCAGTATTGCCGATGAACTTGGTATTAAAGCAGGAGATAAGCTTATCAGTATAAATGGGAAAAAAGTTCAAGACGCCTTGGATTATCACCTATTTGTTAAGGATGAATTCATTGACTTAATGATTTATAACCTAGAACATGATGAACCATGGCTTTATGAAATCGAAAAAGACGAAGAAGAAGATCTTGGACTTGTCTTCGACAATAACTTAATGGATGAATACCGTTCCTGTAGGAATCAATGCGTCTTTTGTTTTATTGACCAATTGCCAAAAGGTATGCGGGAAACCTTATACTTTAAAGATGATGATGCTAGACTTTCATTTTTACAAGGCAATTATATTACTTTGACAAATATGACCGATAGAGAAGTGGACAGAATTATAGAGTATCATCTATCTCCGATCAACATATCCATTCATACCATGAACTTAGAGTTACGACAAAAGATGTTAAAAAACAAAAATTCCGGCAAAATCGTTGCCTACATGGACAGACTCTATGATGCTGGCATAACCATGAATGGACAAATTGTACTTTGTAAGGGTCTTAATGATCAAGACGAATTAGCCTATTCCATTCAAGCGCTTAGTAAGTATATCCCTCATCTTCAATCCGTATCTGTTGTACCTGTTGGTTTATCCAAACATAGAGATGGTCTATACCCTTTAGCGCCTTTCTCTAAAGAGGATTGTATAGAAATCATTAAGCTTGTAGAAGCTTTTCAAGAGGAATACATGACACTTTATAATAGTCATTTCATTCATCTGGGCGATGAGTTCTACATCATGGCCGGTCTCGATTTACCTTCTGAAGCTACATATGATGGATACCTACAACTGGAAAATGGTGTAGGTATGACCCGAATGTTTATTGATGATCTAACAAAAGATATAAAAGACCTGGATTCAATAAGTGTTAAACCCATTACCATATCCTTGATTACTGGAAAGCTATTTGAACCCATATTAAAAACGCTTATGTGTAAGCTTGAGGAGAAAATCCGGAATTTGACGCTACAAGTCATCGGTATTGAAAATGATTTTTTTGGAACTCAGATTACGGTTTCTGGTTTGTTGACAGGCAAGGACATTCTGCATCAAGTTAAGGATCTTGATCTTGGTCATTATCTTTATTTACCGGATAATGTCTTAAGAAGCGGTGAAAAAATATTACTGGATGATATAACGGTTACTGATATGGAGAAAGCTTTAGGAACACCTATGACATTTATAGATTGTTTTGGTAGCAATCTGGTTCAGTCGATACTGAGCCATGTAGAGCCATATAGAACATAATGAATTGACGCAAGGAAATAATCATGTAGAGTAGGCAAGTATTACCTTGAACCAACTTGCATATAAGGAGAATAAAATGAGTAGAAAACCCATAGTCGCAGTCGTAGGGCGACCCAATGTCGGCAAATCGACCATCTTCAATATGATGGCAGGCGAAAAAATCGCCATTGTACAGAATACGCCTGGTGTCACAAGAGACCGAATTTATGCTGATGTCGATTGGTTGAATCATAACTTTACCATCATTGACACAGGCGGTATTGAACCGGATTCAAAGGATATTATCTTGTCACAAATGCGTTATCAAGCAGAAACAGCTATCGAGACGGCAGATGTCATTATGTTTGTTGTAGATGTTTTAACGGGCTTAACCGATACGGATTACAAGGTTGCCGATATTTTAAGAAAGAGTAAGAAGCCAATTGTCTTATGTGTTAACAAAGTAGACAACTTTGATAAGCTTCAGTATGATGTATTAGAATTCTATAATTTAGGACTTGGCGAACCTATGCCATTGTCCGCAGTGAATAAGATTGGTATGGGAGATCTTCTTGATGAAATCGTCAAACACTTCTACGAACGGGTTGAAGCAGATGAAGAAGAGGAAATAACCAAGATTGCCATTATAGGAAAACCAAATGTTGGCAAATCTTCATTGATCAATAAAATCTTAGGTGAAGAACGTCATATTGTGAGTGAACTAGCAGGAACTACAAGAGACGCTATTGACTCAAGGGTTGTATTTGGTGATAAGGAATATATATTTATCGATACTGCAGGACTCAGACGTAAAAACAAAATAAAAGAAGAAATTGAAAAATACAGCATCATTCGTGCAGTGGCTGCGATAGAAAAAGCAGATATTGTCGTACTTATGATCGACGCGGTAGAAGGTATTACTGAACAAGATGCGAAGATAGCAGGTATCGCTCATGATCGTGGAAAAGGTGCTATTATAGCGGTCAATAAATGGGATGCAATAGAAAAAAACGACAAAACCATGTATCGCTTTTTAGATACGATACAAGTGACATTAGCCTATATGACCTATGCACCCATTGTTTTCATTTCCGCACAAACAGGTCTTAGAATCAACAAGCTATTTGAAACCATTGAAATGGTCGTACAAAATCAGACACTCAGAATTCAGACTGGCGTCATTAACGATGTTCTCTATGATGCAATGGCTATGAATCAACCGCCATCTGATAAAGGAAAACGTCTAAAAATCTATTATATGACACAGGTCGCTATTAAGCCTCCCACTTTTGTATTATTTGTAAATGACAAGGAATTAGCACATTTTTCATATATTCGGTACATTGAGAACAAATTGAGAGATGCATTTGGCTTTAAAGGCACACCTCTTAAAATGTTGATTCGGGAACGAAAAGAAGATTAATTAGCCATTGTCAAGAAAGGAAAGGTGTTATGTCTTATTTAATCAGTATCGTTATGGGGTATTTTTTAGGATGTTTTCAAACCGCGTATATCGTTGCCAGGAAAACAAAACATATTGACATCAGAGAGCATGGAAGTGGAAATTCAGGCACAACCAATGCTATTAGGGTTTTAGGATGGAAGTTGGGTATGCTGACTTTTGTAGGTGATATTCTTAAAGCTGTTTTAGCAGTTATTATTGCAAGGACGCTATTTGACTCACAACTGGCAGGACTTTATGCCGGTGCAGGTGTCATTATTGGTCATAATTGGCCCTTTGTACTTAATTTTAAAGGCGGCAAAGGTATTGCCTCAACACTTGGCATGTTGCTGGCATTTGATTGGCGTATCGGATTGGTTGCATGGGCAGTAGCATCTTTGGCCATATATCTGACCAAATACGTATCTCTTGGTTCCATACTATTAGTAACCATAATGCCTATTGGTGTTTTATTGCTTTATCCAGGTGGGACACAAGAACTGATTATAACATCCATTTTAGCCATCATTGCCATATATAGACACAAGGCTAATATTGGTCGTCTTATTCGTGGTGAAGAGAATAAGTTAGGCGTCAAGAAACAGGCAACATAGGAGGTTAATGATGAAAATAGGAATATTAGGCGCTGGTAGTTGGGGCATAGCCCTTTCTATGCTACTTAAAGAAAATAATCACGAAGTAACCGTTTGGTCGATTGTAGAAGAAGAAGTTAATATGTTGAATCAACATCATGAACACTTACGTAATCTACCGGGTATCAAAATTGACGATACCATTCTCATCACAAACGATATCAAAGAAGCTATCCTTGGATCAGATATGCTCATCTTTGCCGTACCTTCGAGATATGTTAGAGACACAGCCGTAATGGTTAAAAATTATATTAAGTCAGATCAGATTATCCTTAACGTAGGTAAGGGTTTAGAAGATGAAACACTCTTTACTTTAGCAGAAGTTATTGAAGACGTCATTCATACCAATCCTATAGCTGTTCTCTCGGGGCCCAGTCATGCTGAAGAAGTGGCAAGGAAAATTCCGACTTCTGTGGTAGCCGCTTCGAAAGATGAAAGCATTGTAAAGATCGTACAAGAAACCTTTATGAATCAATTTTTTAGAGTATATGGAAGCTCGGATGTATTAGGCGTTGAAATCGGTGGCGCTCTAAAAAATGTTATTGCCCTTGCAGCAGGTATATCAGATGGACTTGGGTTTGGTGATAATACAAAAGCGGCGTTAATGACTCGAGGTATTGCTGAGATATCTAGACTTGGACTTGCCATGGGTGGTGATGTCCAGACATTTAATGGGCTTACAGGTATTGGGGATTTAATTGTGACTTGTACGAGTGTACATAGCAGGAATAGAAAAGCCGGTATACTCATTGGTGAAGGACTTACTCTACAAGAAGCTCAAGAAAAGGTAAGCATGGTAGTAGAAGGCGTATACGCCGCCCATGCAGCGACCGCTTTGGCTACTAAGTTCGAGATAGAGCTTCCGATAATCGAACAAGTCAATGAAGTACTATTCAATGATAAAGACCCAAGAGAAGCTGTCACCGAACTGATGTTAAGAGATAGAAAATTTGAATCATAATGTGATAATTGCTGTTTTAAAAACAATATGATAAAATAGGATTGTAAACAACCGTCATTTTTTTGTGTGACGGCATTCACGTCAAAAATTCTAAGGAGATCCTATGCAAAAAAACTTAATTATAACATTGTTATTTTCAATTTTTATTGCTTTGTTTGCAATTCTAAACGCTTCAGCTGTACCGATTAATTTTATATTTGCAACGGTGGATATTTCTGTTGCCCTTGTTATTCTAATATCTGCGAGTATAGGTGCTATTATTCTATATTCAATGGGTGCTATTAGCAAAATAAAAGCCAGAAAAACGATTAAAGAAAAAGATAAAGTCATTGAAACTTTAAATCAAGAGTTGAATGAACTTAAACTGGTTAAGGCCAATATGGAAGTGGAAATGATGCATTCAAAAGAACAACCGACACAATACAATACTCCAATTATAAATCAAGAGGAAGAAATTCATGAATAAATGCGACACTTGTGGTGGCTGCTCTCAAACGAAGAAAAAGAACCTCGAAGGCGATAAAATTACAATAGATCTGCTGATGGATGTTCTTGAAAACAATGATATGTCTATGAAAAATCATGCCAATCATGTTGGCACTATGTCAAAATGGTTGGCTCAGTATTTGGGCATTGATTCTAATTTATGTGATACCATTGAACTTGCAGGAAGATTACATGATATTGGTATGATTAAAATAGCGCCATCCTTGTTCAATAAAAAGGAAACTTTAAGTGAAAAGGACTGGAAGATATTAAAAAAACATCCTGAATATGGTTTTGAAATCTTAAATCAGTATCCGGAATTAAACGAAGTGGCTCAGATTGTCCTAGAACATCATGAACATTTTGATGGTACGGGTTATCCAAATGGCTATTTAGGTAATGAGATACACTTAGGTGCAAGAATCATTGCCTTATGCGAAACCGTTGATCATATGTCTACAAAAAAACCATATAAAGAAGCTTCTGATTTTAAGATTATAGAAGAAGAAATAAGACAAAAATCAGGCAGCCAATTTGACCCTTGGTTGGTCATGCATATTAAAGAATTAATGATTGTATGGCAAGAAACCTTAATTGGTGCATAGGTGTATTATTTTTTCAGAAACCTTGTAAAATCAATGTTTTTGTGGTATAATAACTTAAAATTAATGTTGTGAATAAGATGAGAGTGGGCTTTTGGTCCACTCTTTATATTTGAGTAGGTTAATTGTCAGAAAGGAAGTGGCCATTTGGCAAACAAAGATCGAATTGAAAAATTAGTAGAAACACTACTTGTACCCATATTAGAAGAAAATGGTGTAACTCTAGTAGATGTAGAATATGTTAGGGAACTGGGACATTTTTATTTACGTGTATATATTGACAAAGAGGGTGGGGTAACCATCAAGGATTGTGAACATGTCAGTAGAGCTTTAGAACTTGTACTGGATGAAAAAGATCCAATTTTGGATCCTTATATTTTGGAAGTCAGCTCTCCAGGACTGGATCGACCTTTAAAAAAGGACAAAGACTTTGAAAGAAGTATCGGTAAAGATGTAGAAATGAAACTTTATAAGGCACTAAATGGCCATAAGGAATTTCTAGGAATGCTTGTATCTTATAATAAGACAGAAGTTGTATTAAAAATCGACAACGAAGAGAGAGTTTTTAACCGGAGCGATATCGCGCTAATTAGACTTTCTGTCGTGTTTTAATTAAATTCAAGGAGGATTAAATCATGAATGCTGAGTTTATTCAAGCATTGGCACAAATCGAAAAAGAAAAGGGCATTAGCAAAGAGGTCTTGATAGAAGCAATTGAAAATTCCTTAATTACAGCGTGTAAAAACAATTTCGGTGCATCAACAAACGTCAAAGTTATTATTGATAAAGAAGATGGGGATGTATCTGTTTTCTCTGAAAAGAAAATCGTAGAAATTGTCGATAACGATCAAATCGAAATCAGTTTAGAAGAAGCTGTTGAGTACAATCCGGATTATGGCATTGGGGATATTGTTCAAATCGAGATTACACCTAAGAATTTTGGCCGTATAGCAGCACAAAAGGCGAAACAAGTTGTGGTACAAAAAATTCGTGAGGCCGAGCGAGATGTACTTTTCAATCAATACATTTCCAAAGAAAAAGAAGTTGTAACCGGGATTATTCAAAGAGAAAGTAAAGGCAATGTTGTCATTAATCTAGGTAAGATTGATGCAATTATGGCTGAAAAAGAATGCATACCTGGTGAGACATATACCACCAATGAAAGACTGAAAGTCTATGTCGTGGAAGTTAAGGATTCAACAAAAGGTCCTAAAGTATATGTATCAAGAACCCATCCTGAATTGATAAAACGACTTTTCGAACAAGAAGTACCGGAAGTTCACGATGGTGTTGTGGAAATAAAGTCCGTATCAAGAGAAGCGGGATCAAGAACGAAAATCGCAGTTCATTCAAATAATCCGGATGTAGATCCTGTAGGCTCGTGTGTAGGCCATAATGGTTCTAGAGTCGGCATCATTGTCCACGAACTCAAAGGGGAAAAGATTGACATCATTCCTTGGAGTGAAAAGCCGGAAGAATATATAGCAGCAGCACTCAGTCCTTCAAAAGTTGTTAAGGTCGTTGTAGATGATCAGCATAAAAGTGCAAAAGTTGTTGTGCCGGATTATCAATTATCCTTAGCAATTGGAAAAGAAGGGCAAAATGCAAGACTTGCAGCAAAATTAACAGGCTATCGTATTGATATCAAAAGTGAAACCCAAGCAAAAGAGACTGATTTTATGGCGCTTGATGATAAGCCCGTCAATCCTTTTGAACAGTTTTTAGAACAAGCCAATCTTGATAACGAGCCGGATACCGAATCGGACACAGGTTTGTTTGATGAGGAGTAGGTGAAATGGCAAAAAAGTTACCCATGAGAAAATGCTTAGGTTGTCTGGAGATGCAAGAGAAGCAGTCGTTGATCAGGGTTGTACGTTCAAATGAAGGTGTTTATGATATTGACCTTACAGGGAAAAAAAATGGTCGTGGCGCGTATGTTTGTAAAAAAGTAGATTGCTTCAATAAAGCTGAGAAATCAAAAGGTTTAGAGCGAGCTTTTAAAGAAAAAATACCAACAGGCGTTTATGATGCTTTACGTAAGGAGATCGAAGACGTTGAATAATATATTTTCAATGATTGGATTAGCTATGAAGGCAGGTAAAGTATTGTCAGGAGAATTTAGCGTTGAAACAGGGATAAAAAACAGTAGTGTGCTATTATGCATCATAGCATCTGACGCCTCAGACAATACAAAGAAGAAATTCACCAATATGTGTGCTTATCGCCAAATCAAAATGATTACACTGGGTGATAAAATAAGCTTGGGAAAGGCCATCGGAAAGGAATACCGTGCTACAATCGGTATTGTTGACGAAGGATTTGCTAACGCCATCTTATCTAAGGTTGGTGAGCAAGCATAACAATAAATCGGAGGTAAATGAATGTCGAAAATAAGAGTGTATGAGCTAGCTAAAGAATTGGATGTTACCAATAAAGCTTTAATAGAGGTTCTTAGGAACTTGAAAGTGGATATAAAAAATCATATGAGTTCTTTAACAGAAGAAGAATATAATGTGATTTTAGATCATTATAAAAAAGACAAAAAAGAAGATGAAGGCTCAAAATCAGAAGAAGAAAATGTTGTAGAAACAGTTGAGGATGAGACTCAAAAGAAGACCAATAAAAAACGACATAAAAACGTTGAAGAAATCATCGAGGAAAAAGAATTTATTGAATTGCCAGAAAATGTCATGGTCAGTTTACTCGCGGATAAACTTGAATTACAAGTTTCGGATATTATTAAGATTCTTATGAATCGTGGTATTATGGCAACGGCTAATCAAGAGATTCCTTTTGAACTAGCAGAAGAGATCGCTATGGAACACGAGATGCTTGTCGTTAGAGAACCGGAAAAAGATCTTGTAGAACTCTTTTTTGAAGACAAAGATTTGGAGGAACGGGAAGAAGATTTAATTAAGCGTTCTCCTGTTGTTGTCGTCATGGGTCATGTTGACCATGGTAAAACATCACTCCTTGATGCACTTAGGGAGTCAAATGTTACAGAAAAAGAACATGGTGGTATTACCCAACATATCGGTGCATCTGTTGTATCTCTTGATAGTGGAGAAACCATAACATTTCTTGATACACCGGGTCATGAAGCTTTTACAGCTATGCGTTTGCGTGGCGCTATGGCAACGGACATTGCGATTTTGGTAGTTGCAGCAGATGATGGTGTTATGCCTCAAACCGTTGAAGCCATCAATCATGCTAAAGCTGCCGGTGTTCAAATCATCGTCGCTGTTAACAAAATAGATAAACCGGGAGCAAACCCTGACCGTGTGCTTCAAGAACTGGTAGAATATGGTCTTATTGCTGAGGCATGGGGTGGTGATACCATATGTGTTCAGGTCTCTGCTCTTGAGCGAACAAACCTAGAAGAGCTATTAGAAATGATTGTACTTGTGGCAGAAGTTGAAGACTATAAAGCCAATCCAAAAAGAAAAGCAAAAGGTACCATTATTGAAGCCCAACTGGATAAAGGAAGAGGCCCTGTAGCAACTGTACTGATTCAAAACGGTACATTATCTGTTGGTGATGCTATTATAGCAGGACCGGCTTATGGACGCATCAGAGCCATGATTGATGATAAAGGTCGACGTGTTAAATCTGCTGGACCATCAACACCTGTAGAAATACTTGGTTTATCAGAAGTACCAACAGCTGGTGATGCTTTCTTCACGGCTAAAGATGAAAAACAAGCCAGACAGTTGGCGAACAAGGTTGTGGACCAGTCTAGAGAAAAAATGATTCAGACAACACCTCAAAAAGTAACCCTTGATGATCTCTTCCATCAGATACAAGTTGGTGAGATGAAGGAATTGAATGTTATTGTTAAAGCGGACGTTCAAGGATCTGTAGAGGCTGTTAAACAAAGTCTTATGAAACTGTCAAACGAAGAAGTGGTCATTCGAGTCCTACATGGTGGCGTAGGTGCGGTTACTGAAACCGATGTTATGTTAGCCTCAGCCTCTAATGCAATTATAATTGGTTTTAATGTACGTCCTGAAGCCAGTGCCAGTGCAGCAGCTGATCGTGAGCAAATTGATCTTAGATTATACCGTGTCATCTATAACGCTATTGAGGATATTCAAGCAGCCATGACAGGTATGTTGGATCCTATTTATGAAGAAAAAGTACTTGGTCATATTGAGATTAGACAAACTTTCAAAGTGTCCGGCGTTGGAACTATTGGTGGTGGTTTTGTACTTGACGGAAAAGTCGTACGTAATTCAAGCGTACGTTTGGTACGTGATGGTATCGTGATTTTTGAAGGTGCTTTAGCATCCCTTAAGAGGTTTAAGGATGATGTGAAAGAAGTTAATACAGGCTATGAATGTGGTGTCATGTTGGATAAGTACAATGACCTTCGTGAAGGCGATATCGTAGAAGCATTTGCTATGGTGGAAATACCTAGAAAGTAAAGGTGAAATTATGAAAAAAAATAGTAATAGACTTATAAGAATTAATCAAGAGGTTAAACATGATTTGACGACGATACTAAGAGAAGATATAAAAGACCCAAGAGTGAGTCCTTTAACTTCAATTGTCAAAGTAGATGTCACAGCAGATCTAAAGTTCTGTAAAGTTTATGTCAGCGTCATGGGTGATGAATTTGCACAAAAAGAGACCATTGAAGGTCTTAAGAGTTCAGCAGGTCATATTCGAAGTGAACTGGCACATAGAACAAACCTTAGAAATACACCACAACTGTCCTTTATATTGGACCATTCCATCGAGTATGGGGTTGAAATATCTGCACTTATAGACAAAGTCGTGCAGACAGACCAACAAAATGAAGTGGAAGATGATCTTGATACGAATAAAATGGAAACAGAAGATAAAGAGGTTACTGAATGAAATTAAGTACATTGGTGGATTTGGCTAAAGAATACCAAAACATATGCCTACTTGGACATATTCACCCGGATGGCGATTGTGTTGGTGCTACAATTGGTCTGGCAATGCTTCTGGAAAAATATGACATACCATCTACTGTGCTGCTTAAGGATTTGCCGGATCAATATGATTTTTTACCGATATCACGTTTTGTCAGTGATCATATGGATGAACCCGCTGACCTGATTATCTCATTAGATGCCAGTGACCCGGAACGGCTAGGTATATTTGGCCAACTTCTTGCTCAAGGGAAAAAAGTGATTAACATAGATCACCATATGAGCAACACCATGTTTGGAGATTATAATTATGTAGATGCAGAGGCGAGTTCCACCAGTGAAATGGTGTTTCAAATGATAGAAGATTTTTCTGTCATGGATGTAGATATTGCTAAGGCACTGTATACCGGTATCCTATTTGATACCGGTGGTTTCAAACACAGTAATACCAAACCTTCCACCCATTTGGCGGCAGCTAAGCTCATATCTTATGGGTTTGATTTTTCAGAGTTGATTCATAAGTTGTTTGATGTAAAACCTTTAAAGGCTTTTAAAGCTCAGGGATTAGCCTTTGAAAGAGCACGTACCTACATGAATGACCAGATCCTTGTATGCTTTTTAAATATGGAGGATTACCAAACCTTTGGCATTGAAAAATCGGACACCGAAAGCATTGTTCATTATATGAACAATGTTGAAGGGATTGAAGTGGCTATCTTTTTCTATGCTATTGATGAAGATACCTATAAAATTAGCTTTCGTTCAAAAGGTACTGTAGATGTTTGTAAGGTCGCAATGAACTTTGGCGGCGGTGGCCATCAAAAAGCCTCAGGAGCAAGTATAAAAGCACCCCTTGAAGAAGCAATTTTGGCGGTTACAAAAGTGGTTTCATTAGAGTTAGAACAGAAGACATGAGGTAAGACATGTATAATGGCATTATCAACGTATATAAAGAGAAAGACTTTACTTCTCATGATGTAGTGGCTGTTTTAAGAGGAATTCTAGGACAAAAAAAAATAGGGCACACCGGCACCTTGGATCCTCAAGCGGTTGGTGTTTTGCCTGTTTGTCTTGGTAAAGCGACAAAAGTTGCTGATTTATTAACGGATAAAGACAAAACGTATAAAACACGGTTTAAGCTTGGAGAAGAAACAGATACTCAAGATCATACCGGTGAAGTTATAGATAGAAAACCATACGCTGTAGACGAAACAATGATTCTAGAAACCATTCAATCATTTGTTGGTGACAGCGAACAATTACCGCCTATGTATTCAGCAATTAAGATTGGTGGCAGAAAGCTATATGATGTAGCTAGATCTGGTCAGACAATCGAACGAAAAAAAAGAAGGATAACCATACATGATATCTATGATATAAGCATTAACTTACCCTTTATTGAGATGACGGTCCATTGTAAAAAGGGTACCTATATTCGTACCTTATGTCGTGATATTAGTGAAGCTCTTGGTACCTGTGGTCACATGGTCGAGTTAGAACGAACGGCATCGGGCATTTTTACTAAAGAAAGTGCCTTAACTCTAGATGATATTAAAAACCTTGCTCAAGAAAATAGATTAGCAGAGGCGATTATTCAGGTGGATGCCTTGTTTAAAGATTATCAACGTCTGATAATTGGAACACATTATAATCACATGCTTTATAATGGCAATAAGATGCCCTTTGAAGCCATTATGAATATTGACACAGTTAAGCTCATGGACAAGACTTACTATAACGTATATAATGATGAAGGTGATTATATGGGGATCTATGAATGGTTATCTCCCAAAAATCTATTAATGCCCGTGAAGTTTTTTTGTATACGTTATTAAGAGAGGTAATATAAATGAAAACAATTTTACAAACCAATGTTTTTGAATTACCACAGTGTATCGTTGTTTTTGGTAATTTTGACGGTGTTCATAAAGGTCATCAATTGCTGATCGAGGCGGCACTAAACAAAAGTAAAGAATTGGGCATACCCTCAGCTTTATTCACTTTTAAACCTCATCCAACTTTTGTTGTTATGGGAAAGCCAGAAGAAGACATTATCTTCACACCGGAAGAAAAGAAGAAAGTCGTTAAAGATTTGGGTGTGGATTATTATATTGAATATCCTTTTACGATGGATGTAGCCAATATGGCTGCTGAAGTTTTTGTTGAAGAAGTCATATATAAAGAATTACACGCAAAATATGTTGTTGTTGGTGTCGACTTTAAGTTTGGTAAAGGTCGTAGTGGAAGCATACCACTACTAGAGGCTTTGGGTAGAACCTATGGTTTTAATGTTATAGCTTTTGAAAAGCTATGCGATCATAAACGGGTAATAAGCAGTACATGGCTCCGCCAAGAAATTAAAAAAGGCGATATGGAAGCATTTAAGGAACTAACGGGCAGACATTTTATAGTCTTGGGTGAAGTGGAACATGGTCGATCCATTGGTAGAACCATAGGTTTTCCAACAGCCAATGTAGCTACAGCGCCTTCGAAAATATTGCCTCCAAACGGCGTTTATGCTTCCTATACAACAGTTAAAGGTATACGTTATAAGAGCATTACTAATGTTGGTCCAAAACCGGCCTCAACTTTAGATGATATGGTGGTTGAAACCTATATTTTGGATTTTGATGAAATGATTTATGGTGAAACCATTCTAATAGAAATGACCCATTTTCTTAGAGAAGCTTATGAACTTAAATCTTTGGATCATTTGAAGTCCCTCATTCAAGATGACCTTAAGGATTTGGACAACTACTTTGAAAAAATAAGTAAAGTATAAAATCTGATTTACAATCAAAAACACTTATGTTATTATGTACTATGTACTTGAGCCGTTGCTCAGATATTGGAAACTCCGTCCTTATCTTGGCTTTTGGCGCTTAATATAATTTATCCTATGGAGGTAACAAAATGCAAACAGCAATGCCGAAAGAAAAAAAATTAGAAATTATCGCAAAATTTGGTAGAAACGAGCAAGATACCGGTTCACCAGAGGTTCAAATCGCTTTGTTAACTTGGAGAATTAATCATTTAACAGATCATTTGAAAATGCATAAAAAAGATCATCACTCAAGAAGAGGTCTTTTGAAATTGGTTGGACAAAGAAGAGGTTTGTTGAAATATCTTTCTAATAAAGATATTGAATCATACCGTAACTTGATTCTAGAGTTAGGTCTAAGAAGATAATCAAAATAATAGAGCGGAGTTGATTCCGCTCTATTATTTTTCTTTCATTACAAGGTAAAAAGTGGTAATATAGAAATAGTGAAAAAATGTAGAAAATGAAAAAACCTAGCAGGTATCCTTAGTCATTAGTTTGTGTCGTTTATTATGAATATCATTTTAATAAACGATAGAAACTAAAGACTAAAGGGGCTAGGTACAATTGAAAGGAGACAAATATGTCTAGAATTTATTCAATGGAACTGTCCGGAAGAACACTCAGTGTTGAAATCGGAAAAATGGCGCAACTCGCAAGTGGTGCTTGTTTAATTAGTTATGGTGAGACCGTTGTCTTATCTACCGCAACTGCATCAGAAAAACCAAGAGAAGGTATTGATTTCTTCCCACTTAGTGTAGATTATGAAGAAAAATTATACTCAGTCGGTAAAATTCCAGGTGGTTTTATTAAAAGAGAGGGTCGTCCAACGGAGAACTCTATTTTAACCAGTAGAATTATTGATCGACCGATACGTCCTTTATTTCCTAAGGACTATAGAAATGAATGTACAATCGTTAATACAGTAATGGCTGTTGATCAAGATTGTATGCCAGAGGTTGTAGCGGCAATTGGTACGTCTATTGCCTTGTCCATATCTCATATTCCTTTTATGGGACCAACAGCTTCCACCTATGTTGGTTTAGTAAACGGTGAATTTGTGTTTAACCCAACATCTGCTCAAAGAGAAGCTTCGGATATGGTCTTAAATGTAGTATCAACAGAAGAAAAAGTGACTATGATTGAAGCAGAAGCCAATGAAGTATCTGAAGATGTTATGATTGAAGCGATTGCAAAAGCACATGCATTAAACCAAGAAGTTTGTGCTTGGATTAAAGACATTCAACTTAAAGAAGGTAAGCCAAAGCAAGCTTATACGGATGCATCCGTACCCGCAGAAATCATGACTGCTCTAAAAGATCTTATTGGTGATGCACGTATTGAGGAAGCTGTTTATGTAGAGGATAAAAGTGAGCGTTTTGCACGTATTGATGCTCTTAAGGAAGAAATGCTTGCCATCATTGAAGCAGATGAATCAAAAGCAGCATGGAAGTCTTGGTTGGATGAAGCTTTTTATCAGTATCAGAAGAAAACCGTACGTCGTTTGATTTTGAAAGAACATAAACGTCCTGACGGACGTGGTATCGACGAAATTAGAACACTAAGTGCAGAGATTGATATTCTTCCTAGGGTTCATGGATCAGCATTGTTTTCAAGAGGTGAAACACAAGCCCTTACGATTACGACTTTAGCGCCTTTATCTGACCGACAAAGAGTCGATGCTCTGGATGAACTCACCGAAGACAAACGTTATATGCATCATTATAACTTTCCTTCATATTCAGTTGGAGAGAGTAGACCTTCAAGAGGTCCAGGACGACGTGAGATTGGTCATGGCGCTTTGGCAGAAAAAGCATTACTACCTGTATTACCATCAGAAAATGAATTCCCATATGCCATCAGAACGGTTTCAGAGATCTTAAGTTCTAACGGCTCTACCTCTCAAGCCAGTATTTGTGCTAGTTCTTTATCACTTATGGCTGCAGGTGTTCCACTAAAAGCACCGGTTGCAGGTATCTCATGTGGTCTTGTAACAGGTGATGATGAAAAAGATTTTATACTGTTAACAGATATTCAAGGTCTTGAAGACTTCTTTGGCGATATGGACTTTAAAGTTGCGGGAACTGAAAAAGGCATCACAGCGATTCAACTTGATATGAAGCTCCTAGGTATTTCACAAGAAATTATTGAAGGTGCAATACACCAAACAAAAAAAGCAAGAATGGTCATCTTAAATGATGTGATGAATAAAACCATCAGTGAAGGTAGAACTGAACTTGCGCCGACAGCACCAAAAATTATTCAAACTCAAATCAATCCAGAGAAGATTGGTGAGGTTGTTGGTCCAAGAGGTAAAGTGATTAACAAAATCATTGAAGATACCGGCGTTTCCATCGATATTGAAGATGATGGTCGTGTATTTATATGTGGTGTGGATATGGAAGCTGCTAATGAAGCAAAACGTATTGTTGAAACGATTGCAAATGGCGTTCAAGTAGGTGCGATTTATGAAGGAAAAGTAGTTAGAATCACGACTTTTGGAGCTTTTGTAGAACTCATACCTGGTAAAGACGGTTTGGTCCATATATCAAAAATTGCAAAAGAACGTGTAACTAAAGTAGAAGATGTACTTAGTGAAGGTCAAATTGTAAAAGTTAAGGTAACAGAAGTGGATGCTCAAGGCAGAATTAATTTGTCAATGAAAGCATTACTCGAAGATTAACATTTAGTTAAAGACTGGGACCTTACCAATCGCAAAGTTGGTAAGGTCTTTTAATTTCTATATAAAATAAAGAACCCAATTGGGAGGACAAATGATAAAAACCACAACTTTGGATAATGGCATCACGTTGGTTTATGAACCCTTAGAATTTGTAAAATCCGTTTCTATAGGCATATGGATACGTAATGGATCTATAGACGAGACGCCTGAAAACAATGGTATTTCTCATTTTATTGAGCATATGATGTTTAAAGGCTCAGCCAAAAGAAACGCAAAAGAAATAGCGGATGAGATGGCAAGAATCGGTGGCCATATTAATGCTTTTACAGCAAAAGAGTATACTTGTTACTATGCCCATACATTGGATGAACATTTGGAAACAGCCATCGATGTGCTTTCGGATATGCTGACGCACCCTGAATTTAAAGAGGAAGAAATAAATAAAGAAAAAGGCGTTATATTGGAAGAAATCGCCATGTCTGAGGATGCGCCTGAAGATATCGTTCATGATCAACTAGAAAATGAAGTATTTAAGCCTTCAAGGTTATCTATGGATATTCTGGGAACCCGTGAAAATATCAGAGGTTTTACACGTGAAAAACTGTTTGAATATTTAAATTGCCATTACGTGGCTAAAAATATGGTGATTGCTATTGCAGGTGCTTTTAATGAAAAAAAAGTCATAAAAATATTAAACGAGGCATTTAAAGACACATCTACACAAGCAACACTTACAAGGAATCTAGATTTTTCAAGAGAAGCAACATTTATTTTTAAAGAAAAGGATATTGAGCAAATTCATATGGTTATCAATTTTCCAAGTATTTCCTACAAAGATGATGCCATTTTTGTTTTATCCGTTCTTAATACCATTATAGGTGGTGGTATTAATTCTAAGTTATTTATGGGCATAAGAGAGGATAAAGGCTTAACGTATTCCATTTATTCTTATGATGAGTCTTATGAAGCAACGGGTATGTTTAATATTTATGCAGCCTTTAACCCAACACAAACGGATGAAGTGATTGTAAATACTTTGAAAGAAATCCACACATTCTTAGAAGAAGGCATTGATGAAGATGACTTGGACAAAATCAAAGAACAAATCAAGTGTAATCTGATTATCGGATATGAGAATATGAACAACCGTATGTCCAATTACGGTAAAGCAATGTTGATGCAACAACATATAAAAACCCAGGAAGAAATCGTAGAAGCCATTGATGCAGTAACCATAGGTGCAATTATGACCATGGCCCGTGACATATTTTTGGATCCAAGTATCAGTTTGTCCATTGTTGGACATCTAAAAGACATTGACCAAGAAAGGATCAAAACATTATGCAAAAAATTACAGTATATGTAGAACAAACTGAAGAAGGCAAAGATTTACCTCTGCCTAAGTATATGAGCGCACAGGCAGCCGGACTTGATCTATTTGCAGCAGTCGTTGAAGATGTTGTCTTAAAAAAAGGTGAAATAAAATTGGTGCCAACAGGACTTAAAATTGCACTCCCGGATTCTTATGAAGCTCAAATCCGTCCGCGAAGTGGACTGGCTTTTAAACACGGGATTAGCCTTGTTAACACACCTGGAACCATTGATGCGGATTATAGAGGTGAAATCAAGATTATTATGATTAACTTTGGAGAAGAAGACTTTACCATTAGGCGTGGTGATCGTATTGCTCAAATGGTTATTAATCGTATTGAACAAATTAACTGGGCACTTACAGACACTTTAGAAGAGACCACAAGAGGCACCGGTGGCTTTGGACATACTGGAATGTAGATTAGGCTAGAATAAATAGAGGTGAGAATCATGAATCAAGGTACTCAAGGCTATATTAACCAAAGTAAGCATATAAGTCTAAAATGGGCTTTAATAGGTGTGCTCTCATTTATGATGGTCTATTTGGCTGGTATCTTAATTATGGGCAGTCAAAAAAGCTATTTTACAATCGTTGCGGTGCTTTTAATCCTACCAACGGCTCAAAGAGCATCACAATACTTTGCCTATAGTCCTTACAAAAGTGTTTCTACCGATTTAGTAGATGCTTTAAGCCTACAAACATATAAAGCATTGTTTGAACTACTTATAATAAGAGCTAAGGCCACCTACTTTTTGGATGCGGTACTTATGAGTGATACACATGTTTTGATTTTATGTCTTCCTAACAAAAAATATAAACAGGACCATAATGTCATCCGCCAATCAATCCAACACATGTTAAAAGATAAGGGTATCCAAGTTACGGTTTTATCTTATGATAAAATCAGTGATATGATGGATGTACTCAAAACCTTAGAGAATGAATCTGAAATAACAAATAGCAAGTATATTGAAAGTATTGAAAGGGCATTATTGCAGAATGGTATGTAATGATTGAAATAAATATTACACCTCAAAACCAACATCAAAGAATTGATAAATTCATGCTTAAGGTATTGCCCGGTATGTCAAAAAGTTTTTGCTATAAAATGTTCCGCAAAAAAAATATCACCCTAAACGGGAAAAAAATAAATGGTCATGAAATTTGTCATGAAGGGGATTTGATTCAAGTTTACTTCACGCAGGAAACTTACGATCACTTTGCTACAAGAATACAAGAAAAAAGATTTGAAAGTGATGGCGTTTTGGATGTGGTTTATGAAGACGATCAACTTATAGTTATCAATAAGGCCATTGGTGTGTTATCTCAAGATGATGGAACAGCTGTATCCGTTATAGATCAAATCAGGTCCTATTACGAAGAAAAAAACGTTCAAATGGATACTGGGTTTAGAATTGGGGTTAGTAACCGTCTTGATCGCAATACCACCGGCATTGTGCTTTCTGCTAAATCCTTGCCAATGGCTCAAATCATCAATCAAAAGATTAAAAACCATGAAGTTGTTAAATTGTATAAAAGTATAGTATTCGGTAAGATTGATAAAGACATAGAGCTAAAGGATACGATTCATAAAGATCATAATAACAATAAGGTATCGATTGACCAAGATGGGGAAATCATGATTCATACCCTTCTAAAGCCATTAAGATGGAATGAATCTTTTACTGAAGTTGAAATTGAGATCAAAACAGGTAAGACCCATCAAATACGTGTGCATTTAGCATCTATAGGTCATCCCGTTATTGGCGACAACAAATATGGGAATATACACTTAAACAAGGACTTTAAGCGTAAATATAATTTAAACCATCAGTTACTCCATGCTTATAGTTATCAGTTTATAGAAGGTGATATCCCTCTTGATAATGAACGTTACTATAAGCCATTTATTGCTATCAATCCAGACCTATATAATACCATTGCAAAGGCTGTGTTCAAATGAAGGCTCAGGTCATAAAAGAAGATATCATAAAGTTTTGTGATTCAATCGGTGTTCAAGCGGTTGGCTTTACCAGTGCCTTGCCCTTTAATGAGCTGAAGGAAGACTATCAGTATCGGCAGCAACAGCATTTGAACTGCACATTTGAAGTCAGGGATTCTGTTTTAGATTTAATGGACCCTAAAAGAATAATGACAGATGCCAAATCCTTCATTAGTATCTTAGAACCACATCAGCCTTATTCTCAGATTAAACCTACAAGTGGTATAGGGCGTATGGCCAGCGGAACGGCATCTCTTGATTACCATAAAATACTAGACGGACATCTGGAAAAACTACAAATTTTTTTACAAGAGAAATATGATATCCACGGTGTTAAGCTTTGTGACACAACACCTTTATCAGATCGTGCCATAGCTGTACGTGCCGGTTTAGGTGTTTTACGACGAAACAATATGTTCTATCATAAAACCATGGGCAGTTATGTTAATATTGCTTCCTTGCTTATTGACTTTGATTTGGAAGCTACAGATCATGATAAGGAAGCAATACCGTGTGGTACGTGTCAGATATGCAAAGTAACTTGCCCAACAAAAGCAATAATTGGTGATGGAACCATTAATAGTAATAGATGTATATCTTACCTGACACAAAAGAATGAAACATCCGAGGAAGAATCTAAAATGATTGGGAATATGATTTATGGATGTGATATTTGTCAACTTAGATGTCCAGTCAATAACAAAGTTAAGAATCCTTTCGTAGAATTCATAGTGGATCAGGAAGTGGACTTGGTCACCTTACTTAATATAGATAATGCTACTTTTAAGAACACTTATGGTAGGACTGCTTCTGGTTGGCGTGGTAAGCGAACTTTACAACGCAATGCCATTGCAGCTATGGGTAACTCAGGTGACAGGGGTATGATTGAAATCTTAAACAAATATGAAGATGACAATAGAAGCATTATCAAGCGTGAAGTTCAAAGGGCAATAACACGTTTGAAAAACATCGAGGTGAAATGATATGGCGTATTGGGGTTCAAGAGGTTTAAGAGGTAGTACTTTAGAAGAAATGGTCAACATAACCAATGAACGCTATTTAGAGCACGGACTTGCGCTCATTGAAAAAATACCAACGCCTATTAAGCCCATAACATTAGGAAAAGAAAGTGGCACCATTACCATGGCTTATTTTGAGAAAAAGGGTAGTGTGGACTATATTGGTGTCGTACAAGGTATACCCATATGTTTTGATGCCAAAGAGACTTCAAAAGACTATTTTCCACTTAAAAATATTCATGAACATCAGATTGCTTATATGCAGTCTTTTGAAAAGCAAGAAGGTGTAGCCTTTATGTTGATTTATTTTTCTAAGCAGAATCGGTATTTCTTCTTACCATTTGGAATTATTTTAACCCATTGGCAAGAAGCAAGGTCTGGTGGTCGTAAATCTATACCTATGTCTGCCTTTGATGCTAGCTTAGAAATCAAAAGTAAGTCAGGTTATCTTGTACATTATCTAGAGGCATTAAGCAAATACCTTAGTAATAACGGAGAATAATACTAAAAAACTTGCCATTAGGTATTTCATACTATATAATTAGCAATTGTGCGATTAAAAGGTAAAAAGTTGCACAAAATCAATCGTTTGGATTCATCAAATGTCGAATTATGGGATAAACAAATGTTGTTTATGTTACTTTCTTGATGGATCCATATGTGCCATTAGAAAGAGGAAAACATGAATAATATTTCAGAATTAAGTTTATCAGATTCAATTTACAAAGCACTCAGAGACATGAATTTCGAACAATTAACAGATATTCAAGAGTTAGCAATTCCTATACTTCTTGAAGGGAAAGACCTTATCGGTCAATCACAAACAGGAACAGGAAAAACAGCGGCCTTTGCTATTCCATTACTTGAAAAAGTAGACCCTGTGGTTAAGAGTCCTCAAGCAATCATCTTATGTCCAACAAGAGAGTTGGCTGTACAGGTTGCAAATGAATTTAACAAAATCGGGAAGTACATGAGAAATATAAAAACAGTTGCTGTATATGGTGGAGAGCCAATCTACAGACAAATTACGCAACTTAAAAGAGGGGCACAAATCATTATAGGAACCCCCGGACGTACCATAGACCATATTAATCGAGGTACCATTAAGTTAGATGACATTCATACTATGATTCTTGATGAAGCCGATGAAATGCTTAAAATGGGCTTTAGAGAAGATATTGAGATGGTTCTTAGTAACATGGATACGGCCAATGTACAAACGGTTCTATTCTCTGCAACGATGCCTCAAAGTATAATTGATATTACTAAACATTATCAAAAAGACCCTGAACTTATAAAAGTAAAGTCTAAGCTTATTACAGCAGATACAATTACACAACAATATCTTGAAGTGAAAAGAAGTCATAAGATTGAAGCTATTTCAAGAATTTTAGAGGTTGACAAACCAAACCGTTGTATTGTTTTTTGTAATACAAAGTCATCCGTAAACGATGTGTGTGACGCCTTAATGCTTAGAAACTTTCCATCCGATAAAATCCATGGTGATCTTAAACAAGAAATGCGTATGGATGTTCTTAAGAAGTTTAACAATTCTCAAATCAACGTTCTAGTTGCAACGGATGTTGCAGCACGTGGACTTGATATACAGAATGTAGATGTCGTTATCAACTATGATGTACCGGACAAAGCAGATTATTATGTACATAGAATCGGTCGTAGTGGACGTGCAGGTAAAGAGGGTCGTGCAATAACCCTTGTGAGCACTGGAGATCGTCGACTTCTAAGAGATATTACAAGTTATACTAAGACGGTTATAGAAAAAATTGCTATTCCTACTAATATAGAAGTGAACGCTTCAAAGATCACCGATTTCATTGATGAACTCGATGAGATTATAAAAGGTGGGGACATGCATGAATATATGACCATCTTGAATCAAATTGATACGGTTCATCCTCTAGAGGAGATCTGTGCCGCTTTAATTAAGAAAACATTGTCTCTAGATGAGAATCATCATGAGAACGACATTAACTTTAGTGTTGGTGATGATAAAGGCCGTCAGCGTCAATCCTTCGGCAGTAACAGAGATCGTGGTAGTCGTGATCGTAATGATCGTGGTGGTGATCGTGGCGCAGGTGCACCAAGAAATCGTAAAAGAGATGACAAAGACATGGTTCGCATGTTCTTTAATGTCGGTAATAAGGATAATCTAAAGCCAAAACATATTCTTGGCGCTATAGCAGGTGAATGTAATGTTAAAGGTAGCCAAATCGGTGCCATTGATATGCTAGATAAGTTTACTTTTGTAGATGTTCATAAAGATATTGCTAAAATTGTTCTTAAGAAGATGGAAGGCAATAAGATTAATAACAAAAAAGTTTCTGTTGAAATTGCTAAGACTTCAAAAGAAAAAAGTTTATAAGAATAGATTTAAAGAGGTCTCTAAGGGTAAAATCTTAGGGGCTTTTTTTGTTGAACTATTAAGAACAATATTTATGTGGTAATATAAATTCATGGGATTTACGGTTGACAGGGGATAGGAATTGTTTTATAATAATATTTAATTTATCGAATTAGCAATCTACCACTTTACCATAATAAAGTTCGGGAGGCACATATGAGAGATAAGCAATTACACACACCTGAAGGTGTTCGAGATATTCATTGTAATGAGGCGCTAAAGAAGCATGAAATACAAAGACGGATCATGGCGGTATTTCATCATTATGGCTTCTTGGATGTTCAAACACCGACTTTTGAATATATTGATGTTTTTAGCCATGATTCAGGTACGATAGATATTAAGAATATGTATAAGTTTTTTGATTCTGATGGCAACATATTGGTGATGAGGCCGGATATCACCCCTTCTGTGGCAAGGATGATGGCAACCGGATATCATCATGAAAATACACCGAAAAGATTCTGTTATCTTGGCAATGCTTTTAGAAACATTGAAAGCTATCAATTGAAGCTTAGAGAATTCACCCAAGCGGGTGTTGAACTCATCGGTATTGATAGTGAAGATGCAGATGCAGAAATTATTGCAATTGTTATTCAATCCTTATTGGCCGTAGGACTTAAAGATTTTCAAATTGATATTGGTCAAGCCGGATTTTTTAAAGGCTTACTTGAAGAAGCCGGATTGGATTCAAAGTACGAAGAAGAACTACGTATGCTGATTGATCAGAAAAATTACATCGCAGTAGAAGAGTTGTTAGATAGCCTTGAATTGGATCAAGCACATAAAAAAGTCCTTCTGGATCTACCTAAATTCTTTGGTGATGTTAAGGTGATAGAGCAAGCCAAGTCAACAACCATGAATAAGAAGGCTTTAGCAGCCCTTGATCGACTGGAACGTATCTATAATATCTTGTGTGATTATAAGGTGGAACAATACATTTCTTTTGATCTTGGCATGGTCAGTCAGATTAATTATTATACAGGTATTGTTTTTAGAGGTTATACTTTCGGAACAGGGGTATCGATTGTAGATGGCGGAAGGTACGATACGCTTTTACAAGAATTCGGTCACAGTGCACCTGCCGTTGGTTTTGCTATCATTGTGGATGAAGTTATGAACAGCATAGAAAGACAACATATAGAAATTGATGTGCCAAGCACAGACACCTTATTACTATATAACCTTAAATCAAGAACTATGGCCATTTCTATTGCCGATCGTATGCGAAGAGAAGGTATGAGAATTGAGATTGGCATGTTAGACCGGGATTTAGAAGAGAATATCGCTTATGGTAAAAAAAATCATATCGGCGGTATTATGAATTTCTTATCCTTAGATGAAGTGGAGCTGGTTAATCTTGAAACCGAGGAAAGAAATACGGTGGATGTTAAATCACTTTTCTAAGGGTAGAAAAACGGACGCAATAAGAACAGGATGAAAGGTGAATACTATGAGATATTTAACATTTGCACTTGCAAAAGGGCGTTTGGCAAAAAAAACATTGGCTTATTTAGAAGAAGTAGGTATTACATGTGAAGAAATGAAAAGTGATACAAGAAAACTGATTTTTGTGAATGAAGAACTTAAACTAAAGTTTTTCTTAGCGAAGGCCAGTGATGTACCGACTTATGTTGAGTATGGCGCTGCTGACATCGGTGTCGTAGGTAAAGATACTATCCTTGAAGAACGTAAGAATCTTTATGAAGTTTTTGACTTAAAATTAGGCATTTGTGATATGGTGGTAGCCGGTCCTGAGAGTGCACGTGAGCATCTTTTACATAGTTCATCGATACGTGTTGCTACTAAATATCCAAATATTGCCAAGGACTATTTTTATAATAAAAAGAATCAAAAAGTTGAGATTATAAAACTCAACGGTTCTATTGAACTGGCACCTCTTGTAGGCCTCTCAGAAGTGATTGTTGATATCGTGGAGACCGGTGCTACATTAAAAGAAAATGGATTAGTCGTTCTTGAAAAAATATGTCCGCTTTCTGCCAGGGTTGTGGTTAACCGTGTCAGCATGAAGATGGAAAATCAACGGATCAACCGAATTATTGACGGATTAAGAGATATCATCCAGTAAAGGAGACCAGCTATGAAAGTATACGATTTTACAAAAGGTGAAGTCATTGATATTAAAAAGCTTCTAGAAGATCGAGCACCGACTTCATATGGTGACTATGAAACCATCGTTGCAAATATTATAAAAAATGTTAAAGATAAGGGCAATAGTGCCATATTAGACTATACGACAGAGTTTGACAAAGTTACCCTAACACCAACGTCTATGAAAGTAACTTCAGAGGAAATTAGAGAAGCTTATGACCTTGTGGATGAAAAGCTTATAACCGTTATTAAGAAAGCTAAAGAACGGGTGTATGCTTTTCATGCCAAACAAAAACAATACAGTTGGTTCGATACAGAAGAAGACGGTAGCATCATGGGACAAAAAATAACACCACTTGAGCGGGTCGGTGTCTATGTCCCAGGTGGTAAAGCTGTCTATACATCTTCTGTTATTATGGATGTGGTTCCGGCACTGGTTGCTGGTGTAAAAGAAATCGTCATCACCACACCACCGGACTCGACCGGTAATATTAACCCTCAAATACTGGTAGCTGCGGACATATGTGGTATCGAGAATATTTATAAGATGGGTGGTGCTCAAGCCATTGCTGCTCTCGCTTTTGGAACGGAAACCATAAAAAAGGTCGATAAAATTGTTGGACCGGGAAATATCTTTGTTGCCTTAGCAAAAAAAGCGGTTTACGGACATGTTAGTATTGATTCCATAGCAGGTCCATCCGAGGTACTGGTGATTGCTGATGAGACATCCAATCCCAAGTACATTGCCGCCGACCTCTTATCTCAAGCAGAACATGATGAATTGGCCTCTTCGGTGCTGATTACGACAAGTCAAGCTGTTGCAGAGAAGGTAAAGGCAGAAATAGAGCGACAAACCGCTTATTTAAAACGCAAAGATATTATTAGCGCATCCTTAAACAACTATGGTGTGACCATCATTGTCGATTCATTAAAAGATGCCGTAACCATCAGTAATGAGATTGCACCGGAGCATTTGGAGATTTGTACGAAGAATCCTTTTGAATTAATGCCATATATAAAAAATGCCGGCGCTATTTTCCTTGGAAATTATACGCCGGAGCCTCTTGGTGACTATATGGCCGGACCAAATCATGTACTGCCTACCAATGCGACGGCAAAGTTCTTTTCACCTTTATCCGTGGATGATTTCATTAAGAAATCCAGCATCACTTTTTTTGGACGTGATGCACTAAAAGCACTGAGTGATGATGTGATTTATTTTGCAGAGTCAGAGGCACTAGATGCCCATGCGAATTCCATAAAAGTGAGGTTTGAAAATGATTAAGGATTACATGCGTAAGGACTTATTGGACTTTAAACCTTATCATGCACCACTGATGAACTATGATATTAAGTTAGATGCCAATGAAAACCCTTATGCTCATAGTCCATATGTTCTTGAAAAAATCAAATTATGGATAGACGAAGAGAAGGATCACTTAACCCGTTATCCGGATACCGATGTACATGAACTAAGACAAAAGCTTGGTACTTATCATGGTGTTTCTGAAAATGAAATCATATGCACAGTGGGCTCAGATCAACTTATTGAACTGATTATAAAAGTATTTGTAGAACCGGGTGATGGTGTTTTAGTCCCAAACCCTTCCTTTAGTATGTACGGCTTGTCAACGCAACTTAATCATGGCAAGGTCATAAACTATGAACTTGATGACGCTTTTGACTATGACTATGATCTGATTTTAAAAGCCTATGAGGATCATAAACCTAAGCTGATTTTTATATGCACACCCAATAACCCTACAGGTAATAAAGCCTCACTTGAAGGTATGAAACGTATTTTAGACCATGTGAACTGTCCGGTTATTATTGACGAAGCTTATGAGGAATTTGATGGTGACTCTATGGTTCCCTTTATTCCTAATTACAACAATCTTATTGTGTTAAAGACTTTTTCTAAAGCCTATGGAATTGCAGGGCTTAGAATCGGTTATGGTATAGCAAGTAAAGAGATGATAGAAGTGGTTAATATTGCAAAACCCCCTTATAATTTATCCGCTTTTTCACAGGCAGTTGCAACCTTCATATTAGAAGATCTGGATTATTATAACGATTTAATTCATAAAATCAACAATGAAAAAGAACACTTGTATCAATTTTTCTTAGGTAGAGATTGCTTTGAAAGGGTCTATCCTTCTAAAGCAAACTTTATTCTTGTTAAAATTACAGATATGAATTTAATAACGTATCTACAAAGTCATAATGTACTAATAAGAGGTTTTGGTGATCAAGGTAGACTTGCATATCATATGCGGGTTACCATTGGAACAGATGATGAGAACAGTCGTCTCATAGCATTAATAAAGGCTTATGAAGCTTAAGGAGGACCTATGGCAAATCGTGTATGCACTATAAACCGAAAGACAAATGAAACAAACATTGACATGAAGCTTAATATTGACGGATCCGGTCAATCAACTTTGAAGACTGGTATTGGTTTTTTCGATCATATGCTCACCCATATTGCCAAACATGGTTTCTTCGACCTTGAGGTGACCTGTGATGGTGATTTGGAAGTAGATTGTCATCATTCCATAGAAGACATTGGCATTGTACTAGGCAAATGTATCCGGGAAGCCGTCGGTGATAAAATCGGTATCAAACGCTATGGGTCATGCATCTTACCCATGGACGAGACCTTAGTCTTGTGTGCACTGGATTTATCCGGCAGGCCATACTTGAACTTCGATGTGGCTCTAACAGCGCTTCGACTTGGAGATATGGATGTGGAAATGGTTAAAGAGTTTTTTATGGCTGTTGCTGTTCATGCAGGTATGAATTTACATATCAAATTACTGGATGGTTCTAACAATCATCATATTGTCGAAGGTATTTTTAAGGCTTTTGGCAATGCCCTTGATCAAGCCACTCTTTTTGATGAACGTATCATAGGAACCAGGTCAACCAAAGGTATGTTGGAATAGGGGGGTTATCATGATTATAGGTATTATTGATTACGGCATGGGTAACCTACAAAGTGTGAGCAATGCTCTTAAATATATCGGAGTAGAACACTTCACTTCTTCTGACAATGAAGTATTGAAAAATGCCGATAAGCTTATTTTACCAGGTGTAGGCGCTTTTAAAGACGCCATTGAACGTCTTAGAGAAAAAGGGCTAGACCAATTGCTTATGGATATGAAAGCTGAAGGGAAACCGGTTCTTGGTATATGCCTTGGCATGCAATTGCTTTTTGATACCAGCACAGAATTTGGCAGTCACGCCGGACTTGGTCTTATTAAAGGTAAAGTTGTTAAACTGGATGTTCAAAATCTCAAAATACCTCATATGGGATGGAATGCACTCCATATACTTAAGAAAGCACCATTATTTATGGGGTTACCGGAGGAAGCCTATGTGTATTTTGTTCACTCCTACCATTTGGAAACGGATGAAGATGTTGTTTCTGCTACAACCTACTATGGTAAAGATATTCAGATTGCTGCACAACAAGGCAATATATATGGTTTACAGTTTCATCCTGAAAAAAGCGGTGACGTCGGTTTGAAGATCTTAGAGAATTTTGCTTTACTATAAAGAAGTTAGGTTACGTTGATACACATTTTAACCTGAGAAAGAGGACAATTATGAGGTTATATCCAGCAATAGATATTATTAACGGTCAGGCAGTACGTCTTGTGCAAGGCGACTATAAAAAAGAAACGGTATATGATAAGGACCCCGTCCAAGTCGCTAAACAATGGGAAGATGCAGGTGCCAGTTATATTCATGTTGTAGATTTAGATGGTGCGCAAGATGGCACGTGGAAAAACAAAGCGACCATATCTGATATCGTAAAAAGTGTTAAAATACCTGTTCAAACAGGTGGCGGTATCCGGTCACTCAAAGATATAGAAGAACGTTTGTCCGTAGGGATTAGTAGAGTGATTCTAGGCACTGTTGCAATTAAGAATCCTGATCTTGTTATAGCAGCGGTGAAAAAATTCGGTCAAGAAGCCATCGTCGTTGGTATTGATGCAAAAGACGGAATGGTAGCCATTCATGGGTGGGAACAAGTAAGCGATATGTCAGCCCTTGATTTATGTTTAAAGGTCAAAGCAATGGGTGTAAGCACCATCATCTACACCGATATTGCCAAGGACGGTATGATGTTAGGTCCGAATATTGAACAGACAGGGCAGTTGATTAAAGAAACAGGTATGGATATCATCGCTTCCGGTGGTGTGTCTTGTTATGAAGACATTCAGAAAGTATCTGAGATAAAAGCTGAAGGCGTGATTATCGGTAAAGCCCTCTATACAAAGGCCATTGATCTAAAAACAGCCATCCAACGATTTGAAAGTAGGTGACCTTATGTTGTCCAAAAGAATCATTCCTTGTTTAGATGTTGATAAAGGCAGAGTTGTTAAAGGTGTTCAGTTTATAAACATTATAGATGCCGGAGATCCCGTAGAAGTTGCCAAAGCTTATAACAAAAGTATGGCCGATGAAATTGTATTTTTAGATATCACGGCCTCACATGAAGGTAGAGATACTATTGTGGATGTGGTCAAGAAAACGGCACGTGAGATATTTATTCCATTGACTGTGGGGGGTGGCATCCGAACGGTTGAAGATTTTAGAACCATGTTACTTGCCGGCGCGGATAAAGTTGCGGTTAATTCGGCTGCTGTTAATCGTCCTGAACTTATTAAAGAAGCTGCTTTAAAATACGGAAGTCAATGTGTGGTCCTTGCCATGGATGCCAAATGGAACGAAGATCGTAAATCATGGGATGTCTATATTAATGGTGGTAGAATCAATAAACATATAGATGCTATAGCATGGGCAAAGCAAGCCGAAGCCTTAGGTGCAGGAGAAATACTCTTAACCAGTATGGATTGTGATGGCACAAAAGCCGGTTTTGATGTACAATTGACCAAAGCAGTTAGTGAAGCCGTTGGCATTCCTGTCATAGCATCTGGAGGAGCCGGTACTATGGCACATTTTTCAGAAGTTCTAACAGAAGGTCAAGCCGATGCAGCGCTGGCTGCATCCTTATTTCACTTCAAGGAAATGGAAATTGTTGATCTAAAAAACTATTTACATGACTTAAATATACCTGTAAGAAGATAGGAGAATATTATGAATTTTAATGATTTTAAACTTGGGGAAGACGGTCTACTACCTGTGATCGTGCAAGATTATATGTCAAGCCAAGTGCTTATGATGGCATACATGAATGAAGAAGCTTATAAAAAAACGGTGGAAACCGGAAAAGCCACTTTCTATAGTCGTAGCCGCAAGTCCTTGTGGATCAAAGGAGAAACCTCCGGTCATTATCAAACAGTCAAAGAGATTGCACTCGATTGTGATCAAGATACATTGCTTCTAAAAGTACACCAAGAAGGTAACGCATGCCATACAGGCGCTTATTCTTGCTTCTATAGATATTTGGATGCTACCGAAGGCAATTATATAGAAGTAGATACTTATAAGCAAAAAGATGTCTTGAGTGGTGTCTATGATGTCGTCATGGACCGAAAAGTCAATCCTAAAGAGGGCTCTTATACCAATTATCTTTTTGATAAAGGGATTGATAAAATCTTAAAAAAAGTCGGAGAAGAAACGGCCGAAATTATCATTGGCGCAAAAAATGAAGGTAAAGAAGAAATGGTTTATGAAATCTCAGACCTGTTATACCATTTAACGGTACTTATGGTGGAAAAAGGTGCTAACTGGGAAGATATCTATAAGGAATTAGATAAAAGGCGATAAGACTTTTCTAGAAACCTCCTTTTCTTGTATAAATCATATAATATTCTTGACTATTTTGTCCATTGGTTATACAATAGTATAAGGAATGGACAAAGCATTCTTTATTAAATGATAATGATTGTTAAAATGATAACGATGGAGGTAATTGAATGCTACTTACTCAAATTAAAGAGATACTAGACGCACAGGTCATTGCAGGCAAGGGTGATATGAATCAGGTGGTTGATTTTGGTTATGGCTGTGATTTAATGAGTGATGTTTTAGCTTATGTACAAAATAACATCGTTTTGTTAACGGGCTTGGTACATCCGCAAGTCATAAGAACAGCCGAAATGTTAGATATAAAAGCAATAGTAATAGTAAGAGGTAAAGAACCTGGGTCGGATTTAATTGAGATGGCCAATCGTCGTGACATAGTGATAATGACGACCAAGCACTCATTATTTACCGCTTCAGGTCTTTTGTTTAAGAATGGCCTTATAGGAGAGGAGATTGCCCATAATGAACTTACATTTTGATGTTGAAGGTGGTGAGTTCATTTCTGCGGGTGTGGCTTCCAGTAAGGTTAAAAAGGTTTTAAAACAACTTGCAATACAACCGGAGATTATCAGAAAGATATCTGTTGCCATGTATGAAGCAGAAATCAATATGGTGATACACGCCCACGGCGGTGTTATAGATGCTGAGATTATGCCGGATCATGTACATGTTGTTCTAAAAGATGAAGGTCCAGGTATCGAAAATATTGAGCTGGCTATGAAAGCCGGCTATTCCACGGCATCAAGATTGGCTAGAGAAATGGGATTTGGTGCCGGTATGGGACTTGCCAATATGAAAAGATATGCCGATATTCTTCAGATTGAATCTGAACCCGGAAAAGGAACAACTGTTGAAATCACAGTAAAGCTCTATCCTGAACAACAGTAAGTAAAATTTGAGTCATTGGTAAAGTCAGGTCATAAAGAGTTCTAGTAGGAGGCATCATGATATGGGAAATTACCATTCAGTAACCCTTGATAAAAATCGTTGCATAGGTTGTACGGATTGTATCAAGCGTTGTCCGACAGAAGCCATACGTGTAAGGCATTCAAAAGCAGAGATCACTGATGATTTATGTATTGATTGCGGTATGTGCATCCGTGTCTGTAAAAGTCATGCAAAACGAGCACTCACAGATTCCTTGGATAAAATCAATAAGTTTAAATATAAAGTAGCCATCCCAGCACCAACCTTATACACACAATTCAAAAAGCTTAGAGACCCTAATATTGTGCTTACAGCACTCAAGAAAATTGGGTTTGATGAAGTTTTTGAAGTAGCAAAGGCTGCAGAAGTCGTTACAGCATATAGCCAAAAGCTACTGGAAGAAGGTAAAATCAACCGTCCGGTAATTTCTTCAGCCTGCCCGGCCATCGTCAAGTTAATCCAAATGCGTTTTCCTTCATTAATTGATAATGTTATGCCCATTATTTCACCCAAAGAAGCCATTGCCCGATACGCTAGACAATATTTAATGGATCAGGGTCTTAAGAGTAAGGATATTGGGATTTTCTTTATAACACCATGTGCTGCAAAGGTTACCAATAGCAGGCAGCCACAGACAATTAAAACATCCGATGTCGATGGTGTCATATCCATGAAAGACATATACCTTGAGTTAATACCGGTTATAAATAAGTTACAACCGGAAGATATTGAGATTCTTCAGATGAGCACAGCCAATGGTATAGGATGGGCAGCGAGTGGTGGAGAAGGTCTTGCTTCAAAAGTATATAACCTTGTTGCTGTTGATGGTATAGAAAATGTCATCACCATTTTAGAAAGAGTCGAAAACAATAAATTAGATGTGGATTTCATTGAATGTTTGGCTTGTGTAAATGGATGTCTAGGTGGACCTTTAACGGTTGAGAATTCATTTGTGAGTACGAACCGAATGGGAAAAATCAAAAAATATGTTAAGCAACATGGTAAAACAAGGGAACTTAATATTATTAGTCCCAAAATACGTCTCAAATGGGATTTTGCCCTTGAAGTGACACATGTCAGAAAATTAGATGACAATATGATGGTTGCCCTAAATAAAATGGAACAGATTGATGATTTGCACAAGACTCTGCCTCGAATTGATTGTGGTTCATGTGGTGCACCGACTTGTAAAGCCTTTGCAGAAGATGTTGTAAGAGGTGATGCCATTATTGAAGACTGTATTTTCATGCTTAGAGAAAAGGTGAGAACCATGGCGGGTGAAATGATGGCACTGAGTGGTATGTTACCACCATCCATTGACCAGAATAGGAGAGAATAATGACCATAAACGATGTTCAAGAAATACTAAATGCAACCGTAGTTACTCAATCATCCTATGAAAACAATGAAGTTCTATCCGGTTTTGTTGGTGACTTGCTCAGTGTCGTTATGGGCAAAGCCAAAGAACAATGTGCTTGGATTACCATTCAAGGGCATATTAACATCATAGCTGTTGGTACGCTCATCAATGTTGGTTGTATTATTGTTTCAGAAGGCTTTAAAGTGGATGAGGACGCCATTAAAAAAGCAAATGAAGAAGAAATCGTCATCATGACGACCCACTTATCTTCTTTTGAAGCTGCTTCGTTATTATCAAAAAATGGTTTAGAATAGGTGATCATTTTATGAAAGAACTATCCATGCATATACTCGATATCGCAACCAATAGTGTTCGAGCAGGGGCAAGTCAAATCTTCATTACAGTTCATGAAGACATCATCAATAACGCGTTTCGATTTGATATTGAAGACAATGGAAAAGGCATCCCGGATGATATTCTAAGAACAATCAAGGACCCTTTTACCACATCCCGTACCCTTCGTAAAGTCGGGCTGGGCATCCCGCTCTTAGATGAAAACTGTCGTCTATGTGACGGTTTTCTAGAAATCACATCCTTGGTTGGTCGTGGAACAACGCTAAAATCAATGATGGTATATGATCACATCGACCGTCCACCGATGGGTGACATCGTAAATACGATGATAGGGCTAATGACTTCCAATGAGAACATCGATATTTGTTATCGACATTATTATAATGAAAACAGTTTTGAAATCAGTACAAAAGCTCTACAAGATGAGTTAGAAGATGTGCCCTTAACTTCAATTAATGTTATACAATGGCTAAGGGAATACTTATCCGAGTCTATTGATGCACTCAGACAGTAAACTTTGTTAAGACAATCATAAAAATAAACAAAATTAAGGTACAATCCGATGGTAAAGTTAAGACAATGATGGATTGATAATTGCCTATATTTGTTTTTTATAAATACAGTGTGTATACATAATACACTGTAAAGTCATGTATAATGAGACTTTGAGAAATTAAACATGATTCGTAACATTGTCAACTATGTATCAATCGTTGTGGGAACGGTCATTTTGTATTATTATATGTACTGAAGCCTGACGCATTGAATATATAGGTTTAAAACTCAAGTTAATAATAAGTCTAGGGCAGTTTTAGTTTGTAAATCAAAACGTTGCAAATAAAAACAGAATGGAGGTTGCCTATGGCAGCATTTACTTTCAAGCGTGGAATTCATCCACCGGACCACAAAGAATCAACGAATCAAAAACCCATAAAAATATTGAAACCTATTGGAGATCTCGTTTTTCCAATGGCACAACATATTGGGGCACCATGTGAGCCTATCGTCAAAAAGGGTGATCGTGTACTATTAGGTCAAAAAATCGCCGATTCAGAAGCTTTTGTTTCTTCACCGATTTTTAGTAGTGTTTCAGGGACTGTCAAGTCCATAGAAGAAGTGGGACACCCTAATGGATTCAAGTGTAAAGGTATTATTATCGAAAATGACCATCTCTATGAAGATCATCCAAGCTTAAATCAATCTCATGATTATACGAACATGACCAATGAAGAGATTTTAGCGATTATTAAGAATGCCGGCATTGTTGGTATGGGTGGTGCGACTTTCCCAACCCACATCAAACTTGCACCACCACCAGATAAGAAAATTGATTTCATCATTTTAAACGGTGCTGAATGTGAGCCTTATCTAACATCCGATCATCGTATTATGTTAGAAGAAACAGACCGTTTGATTGCCGGCCTCAAAGTATTGCTAAGCATGTTTAAAGAGGCTAAAGGTATTATAGGTATAGAATCAAATAAACCGGATGCCATAAAAAAAGTAACGGAAGCTGCTAAGAATGAACCACGTATTGAAGTTATTACACTTCATACTAAGTACCCACAGGGTGCAGAGAAACAACTGATTTATGCAGCAACGAAAAGAGAAGTACCTCCAGGTAAACTACCTTTTGAGGTAGGATGTATTGTACAAAATGTTGACACCATCGTTGCCATTCACAGAGCGGTTGATCGTGGTCGTCCTCTAACCAGAAGAATTGTTACTGTTACAGGTGATGCTATAAAAGAACCACAAAACTTCAAAGTCAGACTTGGCACAAGTTATAAAGAACTGATCGAGGCTGCTGGTGGATTTGTTGAAGAACCTGCAAAGATCATATCCGGTGGACCTATGATGGGTTTTGCCATGTATTCAATGGATGTACCTATTATTAAAGGTTCTTCTTCCATATTATGTTTAACCAAGAAAGCCATAGCAACAGAAGACGAAAGCAATTGTATGCGATGCGGCAAATGCGTAATCGCATGTCCAATGGGACTTATGCCTTTTGAATTAAACAAATTTGCATTGGCACAGGTTGAAGAGGAGTTTGAGGCTTATAAAGGCATGGATTGTATGGAATGTGGTGCGTGTTCCTATGTATGTCCTTCCAAAAGACATTTACTCCAATCCTTTAGAACGACCAAGAAAAATATTCTCACCAATAGAAGAAAATCTTAGGAGGCCCATATGTCAGATATGTATATTGTTTCTTCATCACCGCATATTAAATCAAAAGATTCGATACAAAAAACAATGTTAGATGTATTGATTGCTTTGACACCCGCTGCCTTATTTGCCATATATTATTTTGGTGTCGGTGCCTTAAGTACAATCTTTATTTGTATCCTCTCGAGTGTCTTTGCGGAATGGGGTTATACAAAATTAATGAAACAAAGAAACACAGCAATGGATCTATCAGCTGCCGTAACCGGTCTGTTACTGGCACTTAACTTGCCAAGTTCTATTCCTTGGTGGGTTTCGGTAATGGGTAGTTTTTTTGCGATCATCATTGTCAAACAACTTTTTGGTGGCCTTGGACAGAATTTTATGAATCCTGCTTTAGCAGCAAGAGCTTTCTTGTTAATTTCATTTACTGGTCTTATGACCACATGGGGTATTGTTGACGGTGTTAGTGCAGCAACACCACTTGGGATCATCAAAGAAGGCGGGCAGATGATGCCTTCACTACTAGATACATTCATAGGTACGATACCAGGTTCACTAGGTGAGACTTCTGCGCTAGCCCTCATTATCGGTGGTTTATATCTAATGGTTAGAAAAGTAATTTCATGGCGGATACCGATTATTTATATTGTAACAACGGCGCTTATGGTTCTGCTGTTCGGTGGAGAAGGCTTTGATTTAACTTATCTAGGGTATCATATATTTTCAGGCGGTTTAATGATTGGCGCTTTCTTTATGGCAACAGACTATTCATCTTCACCAACGACGCCAAAAGGTCAAATCATTATGGGTCTAGGATGTGGTATTCTGACTGCTTTAATTCGACTTTTTGGTGGGTATCCAGAAGGTGTGTCCTTTGCAATCTTAATTATGAACCTTTTCGTACCACTCATTGATAAATACACAGTTCCAAAATCTTTTGGGGAGGTGGCAAAATAATGGCAAAGCAAACGGATAACATCATTAAAAATGCAATGATATTATTTATGATTACTGTTATAGCAGGGACTTTACTAGGACTAACCTATGAAGTCACCAAAGAACCGATTCGTATTCAGCAAGAGAAGCTAAAGAATAATGCTTTAAAAGCAGTAGTAATTGGAGCTTCCGATTTTGTTTTAGTTGATCTTGAAGAAGAAGCAAAAGAGCAAGGTATTCAAAATCTATATGAAGCAACCAAAGATGGCGCTGTCGTCGGTTATGCCTTTGAGATGACGGCAACAGAAGGCTATGGTGGTGATATTGCTTTAATGGTCGGTATAGGTATCGATGATCAAATACTTGGTATTGATGTCATTAAGCATAATGAAACGCCTGGTTTGGGGGCCAAGATTACGGAACAACCCTTTAAATCTGAATTTGAAGGTCAACCTACAGCGCCATTAGCGGTAATAAAAGGTGCAGCAACAGGTAATCCTGGTGAAATAGCTTCCATAAGTGGCGCTACCATAACATCTGCATCCGTTACAAATGCAGTTAATGTTGCAACTCAATACTATACTGATAATATGGCGGGGGTGAAATAGATGAAAAGTGCTATTAAAAGATTTAAATCCGGCATTTTAGATGAAAACCCTGTTTTCATTCAAGTACTTGGTATGTGTCCTACTTTAGCTGTAACCACTTCAGCTGAGAATGGTATCGGTATGGGACTTGCAACCACCACTGTACTTATTATGGCCAACCTGGTTATTTCTCTTCTTAGAAATATTATTCCTTCAAAAGTGAGAATACCTGCTTTTATTGTCGTAATAGCTTCATTTGTAACTATAGTTGACTTTATGCTTCAAGGTTTTGTGCCTGCACTTTATGCTTCACTTGGTATATTTATACCACTAATTGTTGTTAACTGTGTTATTTTGGGACGTGCAGAGGGCTTTGCTTCTAAGAATAAACCATTTATATCCGTAATCGATGGTCTGGGTATGGGTCTTGGTTTTACATTGGCTCTAGGCGCAATCGGTGCGGTAAGAGAAATACTTGGTGCAGGTACACTTTTTGGTATGAACATTATGCCATCCGGTTATGTTCCTATATCTATTATGATATTAGCTCCTGGCGCATTCTTAGTTCTTGGTATATTACTGGCAGCATTTAATTATGTTTTGGCAAAAGCAGCCAATAGAAATTAGGAGGTAATGATGGATTTATTATTATTTTTTATCGGTGCCATCTTGGTTAACAACATCGTACTTTCAAGGTTCTTAGGTGTTTGTCCCTTTTTAGGTGTTTCTAAAAAAGTGGAGACCGCACTAGGTATGGGTCTTGCCGTTACATTTGTTATGACTTTGGCATCCATTATGTCATATATTGTTTATGAATTTATATTAAAAACGTTTAAAATTGAGTTTTTGTATACCATAGCTTTTATACTGGTTATCGCATCCCTTGTACAGTTGGTTGAGATGATCATACAAAAAACAAGTCCTTCATTATATCAAGCATTGGGAGTTTTTCTACCACTTATTACAACCAATTGTGCTGTACTTGGTATTGCAGTTATTAATATGCAAAATGAATATTCACTGTTTAAAAGCATCGTGAGTGGTTTAGGTACCGCTCTTGGTTTTACACTGGCTATCGTTTTAATGGCAGGTATTAGGGAACGTATCGAATACAATCCAATTCCAAAATCTTTTAAAGGATACCCAATCGTACTCATTACAGCCGGACTTATGGCGATTGCTTTCCTTGGATTTACCGGATTGATCAAATAAGATGGAGGTATTAGGATGGATTTTACAAATATCGTTTTATCGGCTCTAAGCATTGGCGGCCTTGGGTTAATCTTTGGATTAGGACTTGGGTATGCTGCCAAAAAATTTGCCGTTCACGTCAACCCTCTCGTAGCAGAGGTTAGAGAAGCATTACCAAGCGCTAACTGTGGTGCTTGTGGCTATGCTGGATGCGATGCCTTCGCTAAGGCTGTTGTCGAAGGTGATGCTAAAACCAATGGATGTCCTGTTGGTGGACAAGCTTGTGCAGATGCAGTGGCTAAAATAATGTGTGTAGAAGTAAGTAATCTTGATCCTACGACAGCTTTTGTTAAGTGCTTTGGGGATTGTGACAAAGCTAAGGAAAAATATGTCTACATGGGTGTGGCCGATTGCATCGATGCAAGTCAGGTTCAAGGTGGTGGTTCAAAAGCTTGTACTTATGGATGCCTAGGCTTAGGTAGTTGTGTTAAGGCATGTATGTTTGATGCTATACATGTTGTTAATGGACTCGCTGTTGTTGACGAAGACAAATGTACTTCATGTGGACTGTGCGTAGCTGCTTGTCCAAAAGATATTATAGAAATTATGCCTTTGGCATCAAGAGTCCGTGTTAATTGTAACTCGCAGGAAAAAGGTAAAGATACAATGAAAGCATGTAGTGTCGGTTGTATTGGTTGTCGAAAGTGTTCAAAAGCATGCGAATATGATGCCTTTACATTTACGAATGGCTTAGCAAAAATAGATTATGACAAATGTGTTCAATGTGGCGCATGTATTGAAGTATGTCCAACTAATGCAATAACTTTACACGCATAAAAGATTAGACTTAATGATAGACTGGCTCATGAAACTATGAGGCAGTCTGTTTTTTTAATCAATACCCTGAAAAACTATACAAATAAATATGCCTATGATAGAATAGAACTGCGTTGACATAAACGGCATCTTAATATGCTGGCTATATGTTTGTTTATAGGCATGTATTTTGTTATAAAACAAGTAAAGGGGATTAATATGGCATATCAAAGAAAAGGCACAAAAAACGGTTGGACTTTGTTCTTACTTGTATTAACCGGTATCGTTCTTGGTGGTTTTATCGGTAGTTTGGCACAAGGTGTACCCTATTTAAAATGGCTAGATTTTGGTTATAAATTTGGAATGGTTGGAAACCCACTAGAAATAGATCTAAAGGTCATAGAATTGACATTTAAGATATTAATTCGAATCACCGTGTCCAGTATCTTGGGCGTAGCTTTATCACTGTTTGTTTATAGAAAGTTGTAATGATGAAAACAATAGAAATTATTTTGGCGTCAGGATCACCCAGACGCAAAGAAATCCTTAACAATTTAAAATTATATCCACGGATTATTAAGCCCGAGATAGACGAGTCTCATAAACCCAATGAAAAGCCCCATGCACTTGTCCATAGACTTTCTTATGAAAAAGCATATGCCGTGGCAAAAAATCTAGATCAAGGTTTAATTATTGGGTCAGATACAATTGTGGTCATTGACAATCAGATTCTTACACAGCCCAAAACAACCGACGAAGCTAAAGCTATGTTGTCCGTGATTAGTGGCAGAACACACCAAGTATTGACGGGTATGACGTTAATACACCAACCGGGTCATGAAGTATTTACCCAGGTAGCTATGACCAATGTCATCATGAATCCGCTTACAGATGCATGGATAGATGACTATGTCGCAACAGGAGAGCCTATGGATAAAGCGGGTGCCTACGGTATTCAAGGTATTGGCGCCACCTTGGTGAGTCGCATTGATGGAGAATACAGTACAGTTGTTGGGTTGTCCATTCAAACATTGATGGAAGGCTTTAAATCTTTGAACTTGAATTATTTTGATCTAATTAAGACTAGTAATATGCAATAGGTTGTAAGTATTGGGTTTATCTGAGGAGAGACTATAATCTAGGGGGAAACCATGCAAAAAGTAATGACAATTAAGGAAATTCCAAGTGAAGAACGACCTTATGAGAAACTAGAGATGCGAGGTGCTTCTGCTTTGTCGGATGCGGAACTTCTTGCTATCATCATTAAATGTGGAACCAAAGAAGAAAAATCAACAGATATCGCTATGCGTGTCTTAAACCAACATGCTTCCGGTTTGATTGGCTTGCATAAACTCAGCATGAAAGAATTGCAAACGATAAAAGGCATAGGTCGAGTAAAGGCGATACAACTTAAAGCAATTACGGAACTATCTAATCGTATGGCAAAAGCCACATATAAGGAAAAGCTCAATGTTCATTCTCCTTCGTCAGTTGCTTCTATATATATGGAAGCTATGCGACACCTCGAATGTGAACATTTTAAAGTTGTTATACTGGATACGAAACATAACATTATAGGGGATCATACTTTATCCGTAGGAACGGTCAATGCTTCTCTTGTACACCCTAGAGAAGTATTTATTTATGCATTGCGACACCATGCCGTTAGTATTATACTCTTACATAATCATCCCAGTGGGAATTCAACACCGAGCAGCGAAGATATTGCCATTACAAAACGCATACAATCATCAGGAGAGATCTTAGGTATTAACCTACTTGACCATATTGTTATTGGTGATGGTAATTATACTAGTTTAAAAGAAGAAGGTTATATTAGTGGTTAAAGTTCAACTCAAAAGTTCTACACTTTAACCATCAGTTAATGGAGGCAATATGGCAAGAAGACGTCGTTTTACATCACAAAAAATTATGACGGGGATATCCGTTCTTTTTCTTTTCTTAATGATATTAACATGGGAAACGAGATCTGAAATTACACCAATTGAAAAAAGCGTAGCTTATGTGGTAATACCCGTTCAAAAAGGTGTTACTTATTTTGGAGACTGGTTAGTAGGCAGTGTAAATTTTATTAAAAATATTAATGAACTTGAACAGCTTAATATAGCGTTAAACGAAGAGGTCCATCAACTGACGTATGAAAATAAGATCTTAGATCAGTCTAAGTCCGAATTAGAAAGACTTAGAACTTTATATGAACTGGATCAGCGCTATGCAGATTATCCGAAAACAGGATCTAGGGTCATCAGCAAAGACCCAGGCAATTGGTATCATGTTTTTACGATTGATAAGGGAGAAAGTGCGGGATTTAAACCTGATATGGTGGTTATGTCCGGCGCTGGCTTACTTGGTAAAATCATTGAAGTAGGCCCGAATTACTCAAAAGTACGGTCTATTATTGACGATAAAAGCAGTGTTAGTGCTTTTATCGTTCGAACAGAGGACCTATGCATTGTCAAGGGCGACTTAACCTTATACAACGATGGCTTACTAAGAGTTGAATATATCGGAGAAGATGTAAACCTGATTATTGGTGATGAAGTTACCACTTCTCATCTTGGGGAGGTCTATCCACCAGGCATATTGATCGGCCATATCGTAGAGATTGAAAATAATCCTAATCGGCTGACTCAAGTTGCTTATTTAAAGCCTGTAGTTGACTTTAAGCACATGGATGAGGTCCTTGTTATCAAACGTTTGTGGAGGAATCAATGAGAAAAGTTCAGTTAGCGCGTTTTTTTGTAATTGGGTTAATCATACTGATCAATTTTATTTTACAACCCATATTATTTCAGGAAATTGCCTTTAATGGCATTGTTCCAAATATCTTTGTTATCACCATTGTATCATTTGGCTTATTACGAGGTAGAGTAGAAGGCGCTGTTGTCGGAGTTATTATTGGTTTGCTACATGATATATTTTATGGTGACGTTATTGGTTTTTACGCTTTGATTTATATGTACATTGGTTATGCTACCGGGTTTTTTCATCGGACTTTTTACAGAGAAAGTCTGCTTGTTCCCATTGCTATGATTGGCATCGCCGATTTTTTTCAGAATTTTATCGTATACTTTTTCACATTCTTATTTAGAGGTCAGTTAAAGTTGAATCTGTATTTTTCCATGATTATAATACCGGAACTTATTTATTCCGTATTTGTGGGCTTCATACTTTATCGAATTTACTATTTCATTAACCTTTATGTGGAAAAGAACGAGTGGTTAAAGGAGAATGAAGATTAATTGAAAACACTATTTAAAGCAATTTATAGCTTTCTTACACATAGATTATTTTTACTATTGCTAATTGTTTTTATCCTATTTTACATATTGGTTATGCGACTATTCGAGCTTCAAATTGTAGAAGGTGAAGAACTGGCTAAGGCGTTTGAGCTCAGTGTTGTTAGAGAAGTTAGCATTGAGGGACATCGAGGCAATATATATGATCGAAATGGTTATCCACTAGCAGAAAATATTATATCCTATACTGTTTTCTTAAACGACAGTATCGAAGTGTCTGACAAGAATCAGATGATTCATGAACTCATTGGTGTTATCAAGAATAATGGCGATACGATTGTAGATGAATTTCCTTTAAGACAAACTGAAGATGGGTTTGAGATTATAGGAACTGAAAAACAAGTTCTTAATTTTAAGAAAAATGTATTTAATCTAAGATATACAACGCTATTATCAGAAGAACAAGTAGCAATGGAACCTTTTGAAATATATCAGTTTCTAAGGGATCAACGTTTTGAAATTGATGCATCCAAATATACGACAGCAGAAACACTAGATATCTTAAGTGTTCGATACGCTCAATATATTAAAAGGTATTCAAAATATCAGCCTGAAGTTATAGCAACCAATGTCAGCCAGAAAACCTTAGCCATACTGGAAGAGAGAAATGATGTGTTTCCAGGTGTATCTATTGTTGAAACCCCTTATCGGGTCTATAACGATGCCCCTTATTTTGCCCATATCATCGGGTATACTAGGAAAATAGATTCTGAACGCTTGGAGATTTTAAAGCCTCTAGGATATAATGCAGAAGACACCATTGGTGTTATTGGTATAGAGAAAGAGATGGAGTCCTATTTAAGAGGCTATGACGGAGCACAGAAAGTGGAAGTGAATAACCTAGGTAAAACCATGCTTGTTCTTGACAACATAGATCCTATTATGGGTAATGATGTATATCTTACAATCGACAGAGATTTACAGATTAACACATACAATATTCTTGAACGCCAATTGGCAGAAATCATCGTAGATCGCATGCTTATGCGGTTGCCAAATACGAGGGAGCAAAGATATATTCTACTAAAAGATATATATGATTCTATTTTTCGGTATGAACTTATTGATCCGCGGTTGATTGATCCTGTAAATAGTGACGGGCAAACAAGAATTCATAATCTGATGATAACAACAAAAGATCAAATGTCTTCTTATGTTATAAATGAGATTAAAAGTAATACGCTGCCTCAAAACTATAGTAAGTATGGCACGGTTTATACTTATTTCTTAGAGAATTTAAGAACTGAAGGTATTTTAGATAAAGATTATAAATATGATGAAAACTACGTTGCATTCAAGAAGGGGCAAATTAGTTTTCAAACGCTAATCATCGCTTTCTTTAAAGCCGAATATATGGTATTGCCGGAAGTCATGAAGGATGCAGGAGAAGAAGAAGTTGTGAACTATATTATTAAATTCATTGAAGAAGATAGTGTTATTCGTTATGATTTTACTAAGTACATATACATGTATCTTTTAGATAAGGAAGCCTTTAGTTATTATGATCTTACTTTTATGATTATCGATCTAGGATTGGTTTCGGCTTCTGAAGAAGATATGGTAAATCTTAAAAACCGCAGACTAGCACCAATCGAATTTATGAAGCAAAAGATATTAAATATTGAAATTACACCACATCAATTGGCTTTAGATCCTTCATCAGGAGCAGTTGTAATTTCTGATGTGGATACAGGAGAAGTGCTGGCACTCGTGAGTTATCCTTCTTATGACAACAGTCGCCTTGTCAATAATTTTGATAATAATTATTATGCAAAGTTATTATCAGATCCTACAAGCCCATTATATCCTAGGGCAACATATGCAAAATCCGTTCCAGGATCAACTTTTAAGATGATTACAGCCATAGCGGCACTTGAAGAAGGTGTTATAAGACCGACAGATCGCGTACTAGATAGAGGTGTTTTACAAAGATTTTCCCTTCAGCAAGCTGTTGGATCTATTCTCAAAACGGTGGAACCCATGGTTCCATAAATGTTATGCAGGCTTTAGAACACTCTTGCAATTATTTCTTTTATGAAATGGGTTGGCGACTGAGTTATGATGAAGAAGGCAACTATAGTGATGCAAACGGTATTCGTCTCCTTGGAGAATATGCCGGTCGATTTGGTTTAGATTCTAAAACAGGAATAGAAATAGGCGAAGCCTCATCTACACTTGCTGAAAGGGATGCAGTTAGAGCAACCATCGGTCAAGGCACACATGATTTTACCCCTGTACAACTAGCACGGTATATGAACACACTTGCTAATGACGGTAAGATGCAAGAACTTAATGTGGTAGACAAAATCATGGAAAAATCAGGTGATATCGTGGTGGACTTCACACCAAAAACTATTATTGAAAACAACTTTAATCAGAACCACTTGGATGTTGTAAAAAAGGGAATGTTAGATGTAACGGAAGGCTCTAGTGGTACAGCCAGATCCTATTTTGCTGATTTTCCTATTTCAATTGCCGGGAAAACAGGGACAGCCGAACTTATTAAGTCCAGAGCGTCACATGCAATCTTTACAGGATTTGCACCTTATGATGACCCTACTGTGTCGATTGCAACGGTTATTCATTTTGGTTATTCATCAAAATATGCAGCCTTAAATTCCAAAAAGGTGCTTTCTATGTATTTCGAAGTCAATAAAGAAGCAGAAAACTATACAACAGGTAGCAAGTTGAATTAATTAGGCTTAAGAAACATATCGTCCAACTGTATACAATGTGTCTGTTATTATGTATAATAAGGATTAGAAAAATTTTTATTGAATTAAGAGGGATTATATGAATGAATTGGTATTAATCAAAGGCAATCGTTTTGGACTGAATTTTATAATGGATCAAGATGCTGATTTTGAAGCCCTCCTAAAGGCTACAAAAGTAAAATTAACTGAAGGAAAGAAATTTTTTGGCAACGCCAAAGTATCGATTGGATTTGAAGGGCGTAGCCTTAGTGATACCCAACAACAGTCTATTATTCATATGATTCATGAATTAACTGACATGGAAGTTTTTTGTGTTGTTGATGAAAACATGCCAATTGTATCTCCGGAAAGTCTGAAGGCAATGGCTGCTTTAACAAAAGAAACCGTACCTATGGGACATTTCCCAAAAGAGGTGGCTGTATTTCATCAAGGTACATTAAGGTCCGGACAGGAACTGAATATGGATACGGGAATCGTTATACTGGGTGATGTCAACCCAGGTGCTAAAGTGACGGCCACAGGTAATATCGTTGTGCTTGGCAATCTCAAGGGATACGCCCATGCAGGATGTGATGGCGAAAGACAAGCATGTGTCATAGCCTTAAACATGCAGCCAACTCAGATTCGGATTGGAGACGTCATAGCACGTTCACCAGATAAATTCGAAGAAAGTAGAACTGTGGCACAAATAGCTTTTATTGAAGATGAACGTATCGTCATTGACCATATTGAAGGCAACACCCATAAGGATTTCAAAATCTTAAACTAAAATGCAAAGGGGATCAAACGCGTGAGTGAATGTATTGTAATTACCAGTGGAAAAGGTGGCGTCGGTAAAACTACCACAAGTGCTAATATCGGTATCGGATTGGCAATGTTAGGAAAAAAAGTAATATTAATAGATGCAGATATCGGTCTTAGAAATCTAGATGTCGTTTTGGGATTGGAAAATCGTATTGTATATAATCTTGTTGATGTAGTAGAGGGCAATTGTCGCTTAAAGCAAGCCTTAATCAAAGATAAAAAGTTTCCAGAATTATTTTTATTGCCAGCTGCACAAACGAGAGACAAAGATGCTGTATCACCGGAACAAATGAAAGAACTTTGTGAGAATCTTAAAGAAGATTTTGATTATGTGATTATCGACTGTCCTGCTGGAATTGAGCAAGGCTTTAAAAATGCAATAGCAGGTGCGGATAGAGCAATTATCGTAACCACACCAGAGATATCAGCAATTAGAGACGCAGATAGAATTATCGGTTTACTTGAAGCCAATGAAATGAAAGACCACCGTCTTATTGTAAATCGTTTAAGAACAGATATGATAAAACGAGGGGATATGATGTCCGTTGAAGATGTCATTGATATTCTAGCCATCGATCTCATTGGTGCGATACCGGATGATGAAAACATTGTCATCTCAACAAATAATGGTGAGCCGATTGTCGTCAATCAAGATGTATTGTCCGGAAAAGCATATTTGAACATTTGTAAACGTATTATGGGAGAAGATGTACCTTACCTAGACCTTAATGTTAATGTTAGTTTTTTCAAGAAATTGAGAAATATTATGGGTATAAATAATTAGAGAGGAGCCTTATAATGGGATTTTTCAGTAAAAAGAAACAATCAAGCAGTGTTGCAAAGGATCGTTTGAAATTGGTTCTAATCCACGACAGGGCCAACTGCAATACAGAGTTACTTGAAATGATGAAGCAGGAAATAATTGATGTCATAAGCCGATATATGGAAATAGATGAGAAAGGCTTGGAAATTAATTTGGGTACAACTTCTTCAGAATATGAAAATGGGATTGTACCGGCACTTTATGCCAATATTCCAATCCGTAATATGCGTGCTCCGGCTAAGAGAACGTAAATATGTTTAAGCAATATGATTTTAAACGTTTTGACTATGTATTGGTTTTACTCATAGCTTTACTCGGTATTATCGGTATTGTTGCTATCGGAAGTGCTACGCGTGTATATAGCCCTGATGGGACCAATGAAATCGTAAACAAGCAAATGATTGGCTATGTTCTAGGATTTTTTATTCTTCTATTCTTTGCATTTTTTGATTATCATTGGTTAGGAAAGTTAGCTATTCCCATATATATATTTACTATTCTATTATTAGCTTTGGTACTGGTTGCAGGATCAGAAACCAATAACGCAGTGAGATGGATTGACATAGGTCCATTCAGACTGCAACCCAGTGAATTTGCGAAAATATTCCTTGTTTTGGTTTTAGCCAAGTATTTTGATAAGTTCCAGGATAAAATTAATCAGTGGTATATTGTTATAGGATCTATTCTAATCACTGCTGTACCTACACTTTTAATTATAAGGCAACCCGATCTTTCTACAGGCATGATTATGTTCTTAATTCTTGCCTTCATGATTTATGTCTCAGGTATAAGTTATCTGTATGTAGCAGGCGCAGGTGCTGTATTAATACCATCTGCCTTAATTGGTCTCTGGTATATTCAAAAGCCAGACCAGACATTATTAAAAGAGTATCAAGTGAATCGAATACTATCGTTAATTCGACCTGACAGCGTGGACCCGTCCTTACTCATGCAAACCAATAATTCCATTCAGGCCATCGGTTCAGGTCGTATATTTGGTAAAGGATTGTATCTGGGCAAAGTCAATCAATATGATTATTTGCCTGAACCTCAAACTGATTTTATTTTTTCCATCATTGGTGAAGAATTTGGTTTTTTTGGATGTACAATTGTCATTTTTTTACTGTTCATTCTCATACTAAAATGCTTATGGATTGCCAAAGATACTACCGATTTATTAGGTAAGTTAATTATTACAGGTATTGTGGCCATTATCACATACCAGTCTTTTGTTAATATTGGTGTCACAACCGGTATTGTACCAAATACAGGCATACCTTTACCTTTTATAAGTGCAGGATTAAGTTCTTTATTAGCCAATATGATGGGCATGGGTATTATACTCAATATAGGCATGCAAAGGAAGTCGACACAAAAATAAGTATCTTAATAACGATCTAATTACAAAGGGGGTCTACTCATGAACATCGGTTTAATCGCTCACGACAACAAAAAAAAACTCATGCAGAATCTGTGCATAGCCTATAAAAACATTCTATCTAAGCATGATATATTTGCTACAGGTACAACCGGCAGGCTTGTAGAAGAGGTGACCAATCTTTCTATACAGAAATACTTGGCAGGACACTTGGGTGGACAACAACAGCTAGGATCTCAGATTGCACATAATCAGATTGATATGGTTATTTTTCTAAGAGATCCATTATCTCAGATGCAACATGAGCCGGATCCTTCCAGTGTCATTCGTTTATGTGATATACATAACATTCCCATTGCAACCAATCTGGCAACAGCTGAATTATTAATTAAATCCTTAGAACGTGGTGACTTGGAGTGGAGAAACGCACTCTAAAGTGAAGAAAATGAAAATAAACAAAGAGGTCAATCATGATTGACCTCTTTGCCTGCTTCATAAGAATAATCCTCAATATAAAGGTACTTTTCTTGTTAATATCTATTCATGATTAAGTATCAAAACTAAAGTTCTCAAAGCTCACATACTATATAGTTTTGACACTTAAACCATTTATTCAATCAGTTACCAAAATCTACTTGTATTAAGCTTTTACTAAGAATTCTTCCAAGAAATCCGGGACTTTACAAGTATCACAGGTTAAACTAAATACAAATCGAACGTCAAATTTATCGGATACAGCTTTTAATTTTTTAATTAATTCATCTGATTTTGAGATTTCATCGATGTGAGCTTGACGGAGTAGTCCATCAGCATAGACCTCAGTGATATCACTGTCTTCTGATAAAATACCACACATAAATCCAAAAAACTCCTTATAGTCTGCAATTGGATAGTCTGATATGTTAATATATCGAATCTCGTGTCTTAAATCGTACATATGACTTGAATCCAAATCAATATAGACAATGTGTCCCTTAGTAGTTGTAAGAGCATTATTGGCCATATCGATTAATGCCTTTGTTTTACCTTCACCTGTGTCACCTGCAACTAATCGTATCATAGCAATCTCCTCCTTGACATTAAAATGAATCCTCGTTGCAATCAGACTTATGTCTGAGAGCTATAATATAGTATTCTATGTTTGTAAGAGCTTTCCTTTTTTTAATTCAACATTTATAAAAAAAGTTTGAAAAAAATTTATATTTTGTACATATCCTACAATGAAAGAAGAAATGATGAAAACACTCTATAATATCTATAGTCAGTATTTAAAAAATGAATATGGTACAAAGGTATATAAATTGCCTATTAATTTACCCATAACCTGTCCTAATAGAGACGGAACACTTGGAAGGCAGGGGTGTTATTTTTGTAGTGATAAAGGTGCCGGTTTTGAATCCTTGCCATCTACAGAGTCTGTTGCAACACAATTAAGATCTAATATGGATTATATCGGTAAAAGATATGGTGCCCAGCAATTTATAGCTTATTTTCAAAATTATACCAATACTTATATGTCATATGAAGAATTTGATGCTTATATGCGTTCTGCTTGCATTGAGAATATTGTTGAAATTGATATCGCAACGCGACCGGACTGTATTGATCGTGAACATCTTAAAATACTGAAAAATATCCAAGACACCTATAACGTAGAAATTGTCATCGAACTTGGTCTTCAAACGACCAATGATGAAACACTGATAAAAATTAATCGTGGACATGATGTTGATTCATTTATAAATGCCACAAATCTAATTCATGATTATGGTTTTAAAGTATGTACCCACTTAATCATGAACTTACCCTGGGATGAAGATGATGAAGTATTAAAAATGGCTGCATTGATGAATCAACTTCATGTAGAAATGGTAAAATTACATGCTTTATATATCGCCAAAGATACTGTTTTTGAGGACATGTACACGCGGGGATTGTTTGAGATGAACACCATGGACAACTATATCAAGAGGGTGGTGGACTTTTTAACACATCTTGATCCAAATTGCACTGTTCAAAGACTGGTCAGTCGAGCTCCAAAAGATGACACTGTGTTTTGTAACTGGAATACGAGTTGGTGGATTATTAAAGAAAGTATTGAAAAAAAAATGTTGAAAGAAGGATTATATCAAGGTAAAATGATATAATGTCTAGAGAACTTACTAATGAGGTGGTTAAATGGCTTCTAAAAAAAATAGCAACCGCTATCTAAAACTAAAATCTGAAACTTCTCTCAAGACAGAGGCGACTAAACATTTGAATTTTGGTGTTTTCGTTTTTGTGCTTATATTGGCTTATTTAGTATTTATCATGATTTCTTTCGCCATAAAGGAAAAAGTGAACTATACCATAGCAGAACTTGGTACATTATCCAACTCAAATACATACACAGGTTTGGTCATACGAAAAGAAACAGTAACCATGGCTGACTCAGCCGGTGATATTCGCTATTTTTTGACAGAAGGTGCTCGAGTTAGAAACACCAATACCGTTTGTGGTATAATTTCTGATACGGATTATGTAGCCTTATTGGATGAAGAGATTTTTAAGGCAAATCAAAAACTAGATAGCAGCGATCCATCCTTTGAGGACAGTTACGGTTATCTTCAAAATCGCATCAAAAATTACGTCATAAACCAACACAGCAAAAAGTTTAACCATACATATGTTGTAAGAAAACAGTTAGAGAATGATATCAGCGATATACGAAACACTGTTATCATACAACAAAGAAGTTTGGGACTTTCTGATAGTTCAAATATTGATATGTTAGAAAATGAGTTAGGTAATAATATCCGTATGCATAAGGCAACCAGTAGTGGTTTGATCTCATACATCATAGATGGTATGGAAGATATTACAACAGAAAGTTTTAAAATTAGTGATTTATCTCGAACACCAAAAATTCAAGATACGGTTACCAAAACAAATATTTCTGTTGGTCAACCCATATTCAAAGTTGTCGATAATTACTTATGGCATATTGTCGCTGAAATTGATCCGGAAAGTGCCAAATTACTGGAAAATATGAAATATAAAACCATTCATTTTGTGGAAAAAGACATAGAGATTGTTGCAAAGATCCAAGTATTTACGGAAGACAATAAAACTTACATAAAAATAGAAGCCGATCGCATGTTAAATGAATTTTTAAATGAACGTTTTGTTGATTTTAGAATCATACACGAAAATCATCAAGGTATAAAAATACCCGAAACCGCAATTATTAAAAAGACATTTGCAGTTATACCTGCTCAGTACTTTGGGTATCTAAATAATCAGTATGGTGTCTATAAAAAAGTGCCTTCTGAAGAAGTACCTGGTGATAGTACCATCGATTTTACAACAGCAAGATTGTTTCAGAAAGTCGATGATTACGTCTATGTCCCTATATCTGACACCATTAAAGTCGGTGATGTGCTGTCCTATACGAATCCTGAATCAATGGCTACTACAGAGTTTATAATAGATAAGACAGAAGATTTAGAGGGTGTTTATGTGGTTAATAAAGGATTTGCTGATTTCAAATTCATTGAAACAACTTATAAAGATATCGATTATCGTATCGTAGCGCCATATACACCTTATGGAGTAAGAATATATGATCGAATAGCTACAGAAGGTATCACAACGACTGAGTACCAAACCATCAACTAAGGAGGCACATATGATTCAAGAAAATCTTAATAACATTAAAAAACAAATTACAGATATTTGTCTAAATATAGATAGAGATCCTAAAAGCGTTGTTTTAGTGAATGTGTCTAAGACAAAGCCAATCAGCATTCTAGAAGAAGGTTATGAAGCCGGGATGCGTATTTTTGGTGAAAATAAAGTTCAGGAAATCTGTGACAAATATGAACAGTTTAAAAAAGAAGATATAAAATGGCATATGATTGGACACCTGCAACGCAACAAAGTTAAATATATTGTCGACAAAGTCGACCTTATTCATTCAGTAGATTCTTACCGTCTTGCTGAAGCAATATCAAAAGAGGCAAAGAAAAAAAATGTGGTTGCCCATATTCTTATACAAGTCAATGTAGCCCAAGAAGAAAGTAAGTATGGTTTAGAAACCAAGGATGTAATGGACATGGTTAGGTCTATCCATCAATTGGAACATCTTAAGATTGAAGGCCTAATGACCATTGCACCTTTCGTTGATGATCCAGAGGAAAATCGCCCTATATTTAAAGCCTTATACCAACTTTCTGTTGACATAAAAGAACAAAACCTTGATAATGTGAGTATGGATGTCCTGTCTATGGGTATGACCAATGATTTTAAAGTCGCTATCGAAGAAGGGGCTACCATGATTCGTATCGGAACCGCTTTATTCGGTGATCGAAACTATTGATAATATGGTTAAATACAAGGGGTGAACATTATGGCAAAATTCATTGATAAAATGATGGATATGATGAAATTAAACGATTATGATGATGAACAAGAAGATATTGATGTTCGTGAAGATTACATACAAGAATCTGCTTACCGTCAAACAATCAAAGACAATCAAGGAGAACAAACAAGGTCTTTCAGAAGTTTTTCAGGGGGTAAAGATACACCAAGTGCTTCTAAAGTAGTAAATTTTCAAGCAAGTGTACAAATGGAAGTTGTTGTTATTCAACCTGAATCCTATGATGAAGCGCAAGATATATGTGATCATATTAAAAGCCAACGTCCGGTGATTATTAATCTTGAAAATATGGAACGTAATGTGGCGCAACGTATTATGGATTTTGTTAGTGGATCCTGCTACACATTAAATGGCAATCTTCAAAGGGTAACAAACAATATCTTTATTATTGCCCCTGAAAATGTAGATGTTGCCGGTGATTTTAGAGAAGAACTCAAATCAAACGGCATAATTTTACCTTGGAAAACTCAGGAAGATTAGATGAATTACTGACTTTTTTGGAGGTTTTATGACAGTTTTATTTATTCGAGCACTTTACTATTTTCTCGTTATATTAAGTACTTTGATTGTTGTGAGCGCCTTAATTTCATGGTTGCCCATTAATCATGGTAGCTTTTTAGTACGTTTATTACACAGTATCATTGATCCAATATTGGTACCCATTCGAACGATGATCAAAAAATCGATTTTTGGCGGTGCCAATATGGCTTTGGATTTCTCTCCTTTCATAGCTTATTTGATTTTAACGACCTTACAAAATTATTTACGTCCATATATGTAAGGTGGTTTATTTCTGATGGAAGCAAAAGATAAATCCGATCAATTATTTCTTCATAGGCTTGAAGACCTTTCTCGTAAAGCGATTGCTATGAATTGGATGACATATACAGATTTTTTAGATCTTCATCAATTATCTTTAGCAAAGTCTTTTCTGAATAAATCCGGTTTATATTATCAAGCATATGGTGGTTATGCTCAAGCGGAAAGAGTTATGCTATTTCTATATCCCTCGGAGGCATCAACTGGGTTTGACTATGATTATGATGATCATGTCATGTATATACGCGTACAGTTACCGGTAATTATGAGTGGAAAAAGTCTTACACACCGTGATTATCTTGGCTCCCTTATGAGTCTTGGAATAGAGCGTAAACTAATCGGCGATCTCTTGGTTGATGAACAAGGTATGTCTTTGGTATGTATGGCAACGATTGGTGATTTTATCATGGATCAGATAGTGAGTATTGGTAGAACCAAGGTCAATCTTAAACAAATCACTAAAGCAGACTTTGAGATTATGAATGAACAAAACTATGATCACATCAAAGGAACCGTGGCATCTTTAAGATTAGATAATATTCTTAAGCTAGGTATAGGATTGTCTCGCCAGAACAGTGTTCATTATATTCAAATGGGGCGTGTTTTTATTAACGGTAAGGAAACATCTCAAACAAGTAGGATTGTAAAAGCCAAAGATATCATCTCTATTCGAGGCATTGGGAAGATACGTTTGGCGTGCATTGGGAAAATTACAAAAAAAAATCGAATCGTAGTAGAAATCGATCGATATCAATAGGAGGGTAATAATGGCTAGACTAACACCGATAGACATAGAATCAAAAACATTTACAAAAAGCGTATCAGGTTATAACAATCGAGAAGTTAAGACCTTTCTTCGAGAAGTCTTGGTGAATTATGAACAACTCTATAAAGAAAACATTGAACTTAAAGATAAAGTAAATATGCTTAATGAAGGCATACAATACTATAAAACCATAGAAGATGTCCTACAAAACACTCTAATCCAAGCAGAAAAGATGGCTGAAGAGACTAAGAATCTGGCACGAAAAAAAGCAGAACAGATCATAAAAGAAGCTGAGATCAATGCTCAGGCTATTGTAAATGAAGGTAAGAATGAGGTTTATACCATCAATAAAAAAAGAGAAGAACTCATCAAGCAATATGATGCGTCCAAAATTCAAATCAAGCATTTTTTAAATGCTCAGCTTGAGATGACGGAAAAGAATGAACTTGAACTTCTAAAGAGCATAAATGCAGTCCCTCTTAATGGGTCCTATACATTTGATGAAGAAGACGTTGTGGAAGAAAATCAAAGTGAAACTAGTGACGAGACTTTTGAGTCATAGATGATTATGAATATGCAAAATCAACTGTCTAAGTATGCTTAGGCAGTTTTATTTGGAGGACTTATGAATTCAATACATGTAGAAACACCCCTTAAAAACTATAACATACATTTTGAGGCTTCTTTTAAATCTCTACCTGAACATATCTTGGAACTTAAGAAAAATTATAGCAAAATCGCGATTATATCCGATGATCAAGTTGCGCCATTATATACTTCCCAAGTAAAAACCGTCCTTGAATCCCTTAATGTTGAGATTCTAAATTTTGATTTTGCTCATGGTGAAATAAATAAGAATTATAAAACCATTAACTTAATCTATGATTTCTTAATTACCAACCAATTTGATCGACAATCCCTATTAATAGCTCTAGGTGGTGGTGTTGTAGGAGACATGGTGGGTTTTACAGCCGCAACGTATATGCGCGGTATTGATTTCATTCAGGTACCAACAAGTCTACTCGCTCAAGTAGATAGCAGCATAGGTGGTAAGACCGGTATTGATTTTAATGGCTATAAAAATATTGTTGGCGCATTCCATCAACCTGAAATGGTTTATGTTAACACAAAGACCCTTAGAACATTACCTACCCAAGAATTTGCTTCGGGCATGGGTGAAGTCATTAAGCATAGTTTAATTAAAGATGAAGCCTATATGTCTTTTCTAGAAAATAACGTGGATGCCATTAAAGGGCTGAATCATGAAGCCATTACAGAGCTGATTAAGTTGTCTTGTCTTATTAAGTCAGATGTCGTATCAAAAGATGAAAGAGAGCAGGGGCTAAGAGCCACGCTTAATTTCGGACACACGATCGGGCATGCTATTGAAAGATTAATGAATTTTAAGCGCCTTCATGGTGAATGTGTAGCCCTCGGTATGTTAGCAGCTTCTCATATCAGTTATGCCATTGGCCATCTAACAACCTCGGATATGGATAGAATTTCATCTCTAATAGATTTATATAATCTTCCGGTTAAAATCGATGGTTTATCGCCGGAGACTATTTACACAGAGTTGTTTTTTGATAAAAAAACAAAACATCATCAGCTTAATTTTGTCCTACTCAAAACAATAGGAACATGCTATATGGACAATCAGTTGAACGAGAAATTGATTATGGAAGGTATTAAGGCAATCCTTAAATAGGTGTTTTTATGTTTATAATAAGTATAATTTGCATTATAGCATTGGTTGGATTCGATCAATGGACAAAATGGTTAACCATAGCACATTTAAAACAACAAAATGATATTGTGATCCTTGAAGGGATTTTCAAGCTAACCTATGTTGAAAATCGTGGTGCAGCTTTTGGTATGTTACAAAACCAAATTATAATTTTTGCTATCTTTACGATCCTAACGTTATTAGCCATGATCGTCATTTACTATATTCTTCCAAGAGAAAAATCATATTTTCCATTGAGGGTTACTATGGTTCTTTTGTTTTCAGGCGCTCTTGGAAATTTTATCGACAGAATGAGGAATGGATTTGTGGTTGATATGTTTCATTTTCACTGGTTTGAGTTTCCCGTTTTTAACGTAGCGGATATCTTGGTCGTTGTTGCATGCTTCACGCTTATTTATCTTGTTCTGTTTCATTATGAAGAAGAAGATCTAGATATAAAGAAATGGTTGCGTGGTCGTCATGAATAATCAAGAATTTATTGTCTCTAAAGAGGAAATTGGTGAAAGATTAGACAAATATCTAACATCTAAGTTATCGGATGTAACTAGATCCCATATTCAAAAGTGGATTGTAGAAGGGCATGTTACCATAAATCTTTTACCGGTCAAATCCAATTATAAAGTACAACTGGGGGACAAGGTAATACTGACAATACCTCTTGTTAAGGATGTCGCTATAACGCCAACGCCTATGCGCCTAGATATTGTATACGAGGACCCTGACCTTCTAATCATTAATAAGCCGGTTGATATGGTTGTACATCCGGCACCCGGTCACTATGAAGATACCTTAGTTAATGGTATTATGCATCACTGTAAGTCAAGTCTGTCCGGAATCAATGGTGAGTTGCGTCCTGGAATCGTTCATCGTATTGATAAAGATACCACAGGTCTTCTGGTTGTTTGTAAGAATGACCATTCCCACGTACATGTAGCAGAACAGCTTAAAGAACACAAAGTCGATCGCCTCTATGAAGCCATTGTCTATAACAATGTAAAAGACGAGGAGGGGACTATAGAAGGTCCTATCGGTCGTCACCCGATTAACCGAAAGAAAATGGCCATTAATTTCAAGAATGGCAAAGATGCAATTACCCATTATAAAGTCCTAAATCGATTAGAACATGGTTTTACACATATCGAACTTAAGCTTGAAACAGGGCGTACCCACCAAATTCGTGTTCATATGGCCAGTATCAATCATCCGTTACTTGGAGACCCTCTCTATGGCCCTAGAAATAGCCATATGAAGTTGCCTGGACAGATGCTTCATGCAAAGACACTTGGCTTTATACATCCATCAACAGGCCAGTATATGTCCTTTACAGCTCAAAGGCCTATCGATTTTGAAAATGCTTTGCTTCGTCTTGGATATAAAAAATAATGCGTTTCGTCATAAAAACATAGACAAGAATAGAACTCTATGTTAAATTATATTTAATGTTTGGTTAAAGCATCAAAACTATATAGTGAACTTTCACATTTAATATATAGTTATGAATGTATCAACTTCACAAAAATTCATTATCCAGAATCTTTTTAAATTAGTTCCGTGAGACTAATAAGAGGTTGTCGATCGTAATTGCTACGGCTTCTTATTATGTTATTTAATAAGAGGTCTTTTTATTTGTCAAAAGGAGAGGGACACGACTATGAAATATATATTGGACCAACAGGCTATAGGACGCATGGTTACACGTATCGCCCATGAAATTATTGAGAATAATAAGGGTGTTTCCGATGTCGTAATCCTTGGTATTAAAACAAGAGGTGTTCCTCTGGCAAAAAGAATCGTAGCGAAAATAGAAGAAATAGAAGGCCTTAAAGTACCCTTTGGGTCTCTAGACATCACCTTTTACCGAGATGACTTAGAAAAGAAAAGCATACAACCCGTGGTTAATAACCAACTCAATATTAATGTCAACGATCAAATTGTGGTTTTGGTGGATGATGTTGTCTATACCGGTAGAACTTGTAGAGCAGCGCTGGATGCGGTTATGGATGCCGGACGTGCACGAAAGATACAATTTGCAACACTTATTGACAGAGGACATAGAGAATTACCACTTCGAGCGGATTACGTCGGTAAAAATGTACCAACATCAAAAGAAGAAATTGTTTCTGTTCATTTAGTAGAAATCGATGGGGAAGACAGTGTCGTTATTGAATAAGATTATAAATAATTTAGGCCAGTAACTCAGTCAATCTACAATAATAAATAGGCGAGTAGCTTATTGTATTATATAGCCTACGGGCAAAACTATCTTAGGGGGCAACATAATGGAAAATATTTCACTATCAAAAAAAATGATACTTGGCTTACAACATGTTCTTGCCATGTTTGGCGCAACAGTTCTTGTACCTTTCTTAACCGGTCTTGATCCAGCGATTGCATTGCTTGGAGCAGGGGTTGGAACCTTACTGTTTCACTTATGTTCAAAAGGTATTGTACCGGTATTTCTAGGTTCAAGCTTTGCCTTTATCGGTGCAATTGCATTAACGCTTCAAAGCGAAGGCCTAGCATTTGTCAAAGGCGGTCTTATTGCAGCCGGTTTTGTCTATATGTTTATCGCCGTAGTTATCTATTTCATTGGCGTAGATGCGGTTAAAAGACTTTTTCCACCGATTATTACTGGACCCATTATCATGGTTATCGGACTTAGACTTAGCCCTGTTGCCGTAAACATGGCTTTTTATCAAGATGGTACTTTTAACCTAACGTCGACGATTATAGCTGGTATAGTTATTTTGACCATGGTGGTCGTATCCATTTTCTTCAAAGGCTTCTTCAAACTTGTTCCTATATTAATCGCAATCACAGTAGGCTATATTGCATCAATGCTTTTTGGTATAGTAGATTTTGGACCTATACAAGACGCAAGCTTCTTTACATTCCACAAAGAATCTGATGCCCTAAAGAATCTTCTAACCATGCCTAGATTCACTTTATCAGGCATTATTGCCATCGCACCAATCGCTTTTGTTGTCTTTATCGAACACATTGGAGACATAACGACCAATGGCGCTGTCGTAGGTAAGAACTTCTTGGAAAATCCCGGTGTTCATAGAACGATTTTAGGAGATGGTGTGGCCACTGCTTTTGCCGGTCTTATAGGCGCTCCTGCTAATACGACTTATAGTGAAAATACTGGTGTGCTGGCTGTAACCAAGGTTTATGATCCATCTATTATAAGAATTGCTGCAATTTTCGCCATCATTATGAGTCTTTTTGGACCACTTACAGCAACCATAAGTACCATACCGCTACCGGTTATGGGTGGTGTCAGCGTTATCCTTTTTGGTATGATTGCATCAGTAGGAGTACGAATTGTGGTTTCCGCAGATCTTGATTTCTCCCACAGCCGAAACCTAATGATATCAGCGTTGATACTTGTCTTAGGTATTGGTGTAGATGCTTTTCCACTGGGTTCAAGTGGTGTGACGATTTCCGGTCTTGCAATTGCTGCATTAATCGGTGTTGTCCTTAATTCAATATTACCTTCTGAAATATAAAAAATATTATAAGAATTTTCCAAACAAAAAGTGATGGCCTAGGCTGTCATTTTTTTACATATATGTTATAATCAAGACGATACGAATCAAGAACAAAGAGGTGAGCCCATGAACTACAATAAGAAACATTTTTTAGACTTAAAGTCACTCAGTGCCAGTGACATCCATTATTTGCTGAATTCAGCACAAAAGATGAAATATGTGCTAGAAAATAGCAAAGGTTATGTCGCGCCACATCTGAAGGGCAAAACAGTTGCGACGCTTTTTCATGAAGAGAGTTCAAGAAGTCGTCTATCTTATGAGTTAGCGGCACAAAATTTGAGTGCAAAAGTAATACATATTACCACAGCTCGAGAATTTAATCAAAAAGTGTCTTTAAAAGAAGTAGGGACCTATGTTGACAAAATGGGGGCTGATTTCATCGTTGTAAGACATCCGATTTCCGGCGGTCCACATCATCTGGCTAAATATGTAAAAGCTTCTGTTATTAACGCAGGGGATGGGTTAAATGAAAATCCTAGTGAAGCTCTTGTTGATCTGCTGACCATTCTGGAACAAAAAAACAGTTTTACAGGCTTAAAAGTTGCCATAATAGGTGATATCATGTATAACCGAGTAGCAAAAAGCTCTATATGGGCTTTAATAAAACTTGGAGCAAAAGTATCTATTGCCGGTCCATCAACCCTAATTCCTAGGGATATTGAGAAAACAGGCGCAACGATACATCATTCAGCGACAGAAGCCATTATTGATGCTGATGTCGTCTTATGTCTTAAGGTCCAAGAAGATCGGCGAGGTGTTGCCTTAATACCTTCTTTAAATGAGTACAAAAAACTTTACAAAATTAATAATACACGCTTAAGTTATGCCAAAAAAGATGTTATTGTTATGCATCCGGGACCCATAAACCGTGGTATTGAGATTTCTTCTAGTATTATTGATAGGGAAGGTTCTGTTCTTGATAAACAGCAGGGAAGTGGTATAGCTGTGCGTATGGCTTTGTTTCATCTACACTGCCGATCAGGAGGAGGATCTTTACATGTCTAACACAAACTTAACTTTAATACGAAAAGGTACAATTATAACCCATGATAAAACCATCTATGATATGGATATTTTAATTGAAAATGATAAGATTATTGAAGTAGATATCAATATTAATGTGGACCAATGTGATGTTATTGAAGCTGAGGGCTTATATATTATCCCTGGCCTTATTGATATGCATTGTGAGCTTTGTGAACCGGGCTATGATTTTAGAGAAAGTTTTGATACCGGTGGTCAAGCGGCAATAGCCGGCGGTTTTACAGCACTGACGTGTAATCCTATGACCAATCCGGTTATTGATAATAAAACCGTTGTTGAGTATGTTGTTAACAAAGGACTTAATATATCTCCTGTTGCTATTTATCCTTATGGTGCACTCACAAAGGGAAATAAAGGCGAGGACATGACAGAAATAGGCGGTATGCAATTAAAGGGCATCGTCGCCGTTTCAGATGGGGATATCTCTATCCAAGATAGTAAAACCCTAAAACGCGTTCTTCAATATGCCTCCATGTTTGAATTACCTATCATATTACATTGTGAAGATCATAGTTTGTCAAAGGCTTATGGTGTTAATGATGGCTATATAGCAACTCAATTAGGACTCGAAGGCAGTATGGCAGCTTCTGAAACCTTGATGGTAGCGAAATACATTGCAATAGCAGAAGAACTTAAGATTAGAATCCATCTTACTCATATATCAACAAAAGAGTCTGTCGAACTGATTCGTGCTGCCAAAAAAAGAGGTGTACGCATGACTTCAGAAACATCCCCACAGTATTTTTCCTTAACAGAGGAAGCCATAAGCGGCTATAATACTTATGCCAAAGTCAATCCGCCACTTAGACAAGATGCTGATGTAAAGGCCATTATCAAAGGTTTACAAGATGGTACTATTGATGTTATCAGTTCGGACCATCAACCTCATAATATTGACAGCAAAGCCATTGAGTTTAGTTTAGCCTCAAATGGTATTTCAGCACTAGAAACAGCATTGTCGGTGACTTATACCTATTTAGTAAAACCCGGTTATTTAACCATGGAGCAATTGGTTGAAAAAATGTCTCATAAGCCATCCCATTTATTAAGCCTAAACAAAAGCTTTTTTGGTGTTGGTCATCTAGCAGACTTAGCCATATTTGATCCTGAATCCGATTTTGTTGTTGATGCAACACAATTCAAATCAAAAGCTAAGCATTCACCATATCATGGTATGACTTTAAAAGGTCTCATGAAGTATACCTTTGTAGAAGGCAAGAAGTACAGTTTGAACATATAGATAAAAATACATCTAGACTGTCTAGATAAATAAATATCTAGACTGTCAAGGTGAGTATGGTATAATAGAGATGTAACTATGCGCAAAACACAACTTTAACGAATAGATAGAGGGCATCTCCTATGAAGCACATGAATTATCATGAAGAACTTAATATCGCCAACAACAAGCGTTTACGGGAACTTATTCATGATCTTCCACCATTTGTATTTGAATTCTTTCGTGGTATTGAACAAACCACATCTTCCAAAACCAGAATCGCGTATGCATACGACTTAAGAATTTTTTTCAAGTTCTTAAGTCTGCAGCATATAGATTTCAAAGATGTGGATTATACGACGATAACTGTTACAGACTTAGATAAGGTTACCCCAGACCACCTTGAGATCTATTTGGACTACCTTAACTACTACACCGACGATATGGGTACTGAAGAACACACCAATAAGGAACGTGGCAAATCCAGGAAAATGGCAAGCTTAAGAACCTTCTATAAGTATTACTATAGAAAGCAAAAAATTAAGACCAACCCTACTTTATTGGTTGATTTGCCTAAAATTCACGACAAAGTCATCACAAGACTGGAAATCAATGAAGTGGCAAGTCTTTTAGATGAAGTGGAATCCGGCGAACATCTGACTAAAAAGCAGCAAAGTTTCCATCAGTATACTAAAGAACGGGATCTAGCCCTTGTTACATTGCTCCTTGGTACAGGCATCCGGGTCAGTGAATGTGTTGGTTTAGATCTATCAGATGTTGATTTTGATGTGGATGGTATTCGGATTGTTCGAAAAGGCGGTACAGAAGTCATCATTTATTTTGGTCAAGAAGTACGTTTAGCTCTTCTGACCTACTTGGATAAGCGTAAAAAAGTGATAGCTTCAGAAGGTCATGAAGATGCATTGTTTTTATCCATACAAAATAAACGACTGGCCGTTAGAAGCGTTCAAAACATTGTAAAGAAATACGCCAAGCTGATCACAAAGCTTAAAAACATATCACCTCATAAGCTGCGTAGCACATACGGTACCAATCTCTACCGTGAAACCGGTGATATCTATTTGGTAGCAGATGTCTTGGGTCATAAGGATGTAAATACCACCAAAAGACATTATGCAGAGATTGAAGACGAACGCCGTAGAATGGCTGCAAAAGCGGTCACCTTAAGAGATGATCAACATCGGAGGTAATTAAATGTGAATCTGAATATGAATTTAGACTTTGAATTTGCAACCGCAAAACAAATCCTATTTAAAACAAATGGTATCATGGATATTGCCAAATCCATTCTTAAGCTTGGTAAATACCCCTTGGTCGTAACCGGCAAGGATAAAGGCCGGGCAAAACCCCTTTTAGACGCCTTAAGTCACGCCTCCATGAACTATGTACTCTATACCATTCATGGTGAGCCAACGACAACAGACCTTATTCAAGGCGTAGAAATCGCCAAAGACAGCAAGTGTGATATGGTCATCGGGTTTGGTGGTGGCAGCGTACTTGACAGTGCCAAAGCCATTGCCATACTCATGAACAACCCCGGTGAATTAATGGACTATTTGGAAGTCATTGGCAAAGGATTGCCTATGGAAAACCCCTCTGCGCCTCTTGTATTAATACCGACAACATCCGGTACCGGTTCAGAAGTAACAAAAAATTCAGTGGTGACTTCTCAAGAGGAAAAATAAAAGTCAGTCTTAGAAGTCCCTCCATGCTTGCTGATTTGGTATTGGTTGATCCGTCCTTAACACTAAGCATGCCACAAGCCATTACAGCCAGCACCGGACTAGATGCTTTGACCCAAGTCATAGAACCTTATGTTTCATCCTTTGCCAACCCGCTCACAGATGGTTTCTGCCGTGAAGGTATCTGGCGCATCGGTCGTTCTATCAAAAAAGCCTACGATGACGGCTTAGATATAAGAGCACGAGAAGACATGGCCCTTGGTAGCTTACTCGGTGGTATGGCCTTAGCCAATGCCAAATTAGGCGCTGTCCATGGTTTTGCCGGTGTCATTGGTGGTAGATTCGACGCTCCTCATGGCTTCGTCTGTGCCGCTCTTCTACCCTCTGTCATTGATCATAACATTAGAGCACTAACAGAAAGAGACCCTGAACACATCGCCATAAAAAGGTATCAAGAGATCTCTATTTGGCTAACCGGTGATGACCATGCTGACATATCGGCATGTGTCCATTGGCTAAAAGACCTCTATCAACATATGAACATCCAAGGATTGGCCACATTTGGCATTACCACAAAAGACTTTGATGACATCATACGAAAATCTTCCGGATCAAGTAGCATGAAAGGTAATCCAATTACCTTGACTCATGAAGAAATGATAAATATCCTAACAGAATCCATGTAAAAAGTTATAAAAGAGCGGTTCGGTATACATAATATAGTTATGTCAACTGACCGCTCTTTTTTTTTGAAATTTGTTAAATACATGCTTTTATTCTTCTACTTTAATTATGTATATTACAAATACCCGGCTCAAAATCAGCCATAATAATCATAACCCACAACTGTTCTAGAACTGATTGATTGAATGGAATAAACTGCTCGTCTAAAATAGCCCATCATATGTAAGTAGCTCTGCCACCTCGCTATTATCTATAACCCTTATGCTATTCCCACTTTCTTCAATAAATTGTCTTAAGTTTATTTTTGTATAAAATATGTAGATGCACCATCTATGGCATCTATATCCTCAACAGAAAAAGATTTGCTAAATCTAATAGACTTTCAAGTGTAAAATCGTCCGAAACATTACCAAGCAAGGAATAAGCTTCCCTTAATGTCATGATCAATTACCTCCTGTCTTTATACTAAAAACAACGTTAACTAGGGTATTGATTTCTCTTGAACGACCAGTAGCTTGAAACACAGTTAAAGAAGTTTCAATGTTTTCCATCTCCTCTAATGATATATGTCCCTCATTTACTAATTTAAATATTTCCCATTCTATGCTTCCTTCTGCGATTGAATGCATTTTTGCAACAAAAATAATGACTTTGCTCTTTTTGATAAAGACAAAGTACTTCTCATCTGGAAATTCTCTGAACACTCCAGCACCAACTAAACGCGTATCATTCTCATAATCGATAGTCCAATACGAAGGATCTAAATTCTCATACACGTGTGGTACTGGGCTTTTAATTCCTCTTTGCTCAAATTCCGTTCTTTGTTCGGTTGTTAATTTCTCATTTATAAATGCCATAACACTTCTCCTCATGTAATATATTTAGGTTGTTTGAGTAGGACAACCCATAACCCTATTTTTAATTTTTTATTGAATTGGTAGGAACTCATGCGACAATGTCACTCAATGAAATATATGTGCCCGCCATCTGCCTACACCCCCTCTATGAATTCGGGTTCGGCAATCCTAGTTATTACAAATATCGCAGAACTTCTTCGATCATAGTTAATATCTGCTACTTCTTTAATAAGATTTATTAATTCATCTCGTTTGTCTTTTATAGTCAGTGGTGCAGTTATTTTTTCTATTAGCCAGCAGAATTCTCGAGTACCATTGGCGAGACGTGTCGGACGAGCTTCAACGTATACATATATACGCGACTGCCCCCAAATTAAAATATAAGTGTCACCATAATCACGTCCGCCCCAACAAACGGTTGTAAAAAACACTTCTCGTTCAGGATTAACAACCCAAGTGGAGTATTTGTCAGCAGTTATATGCTTCCCCTCAAATTGAATATTCAGCGAATTAAAATACTCCCAATCTTCTTGCTTAACATTTTCTCTTACCAAAGCCATAATGTTCTTCCTCCCATTGTTAAGTAATTTCGAGCTACCTTCTGCATTATGCTACTTCTATGCTGTCATGGTCCCTGCTGTTCAGGGTGATGTCGTTCCCCTAATGAGTTATGATATTATTTGCTTCACTCCACCTACCGGCTCATGGTTTTGTGGCTTTGCTCATGGCCTAAAGCTTGTTGCTACGCCACCTTCCGATGCTAAAATCCATCTGTCCGATTTCTCCAATTGATTTTTCAGCAAAAGAAGACACAACCTCATCCACAGAAATATCATCTATTAACTGCACCAAATGAGTAAGACTTGCGATACCTGTGTCAAACCCTTTGATTATAGGTGTAAATTCAAATAATGTAATAACGAATAGACCTAATTTCTTCTTCTATTATTTCAATGTCTTCTGTTCCTATTTTACGTTGTCAGTGTAACATTTTATACTCCCCTTAAAGTTGTTGTTATCAACAACTATGGACTAAACTAATGATGAGCAACTTCCTACCTCAACTCAAACCCATCCTTCACCTCTTCAATCCCCGGAATAAAAAACTCAATGATTCTCCGCTTCCCTGTTTTTACTTCAACCTGGGCTGTTATGCCGAGGCTGATGGGCATATCTTTGTGTTCTACTCTTAGAGTTGTGGTGAGGGGTTTGATTTTGTAGACGTAGCCTCTTTTTTCATCATCTACTGCGTCAGGGCTTATGTGGACTATTTCGCCCAGTATGACGCCGTATTTTTGAAAGGGAAATGTGTCGAGTTTGATGTCTACTTGTTGGCCACCGTTTTCGGATAGTTCAGATTTTAGTTTCTCTAAGGCTGAGGTTTTTCTTTGCGATGTCTAGCTCTTTGTTGCTCTGATTCACATTGGTGGACAAGGCGTTTTGCTTTTCGATTTGGCTAGACTGTATCAGGACGCCTAGTTCTTTTTGACGGATCAGGATATCAGTATCGATGTTTAAATGGCTGTTTTCTTTGATGAGCCTGTCGATGGCTTCAATGTTGCCTTCTTGTGCCGCTTTTAGGATGGCTCGCTCTACCTTTGTTGTTTCAAGAGAGGTGGTGAGCTTATAGACTTCATCAAATATGGTGTCATCTTTGGGCAATATTATTCATATCGTATATCCCCTTCCATGAAGATTGGCGTACTCATTTCTTCGAATTCAATTGTTCCAAAAAATTGACTGCTACCTCTTTCATATTCTGTTACAGCTTCTTTAATCACCTCAGCAATCAACGCGCTCTGGCTTACAAGAATGTTTGGCGCGAGAATACAGTGTACTTTATAAATGTACTTTCTTTTTTCTTGCATATTTCCAATTGCTTTATAATATGATTGCATCATTATTAGTTGTCCACACCAAATTAAGTAATAATAAGAAGGAGGATACTCTTCACTAAAATGAAATCCCTGTCCACCTACACTAACAAAGAACATCTCTCTTTCTCTGTCAGCTGCCCAACACCTTGGTATATCCGCCATCATACTACGTGAAAGGGGATATGGTAACTTGAATGATGCAATAAATTCTTGGTCTTTCTTGCTAAGTTTTTCGTATACAAATGCCATAATATTTCACCTCATATAAAATATTTAAGTTGTTTAAGTAGGGCAACCTATAAACCTATTTTTAATTTTTTATTGAATTGATAGGAACTTTATTTTCTACTTAAATCTCGATATTCTCCATTACTGTCAAAAGAAAAATTCAAATAATGTAATAATGAATAGACCTAAGTTCTTCATCTTCTATCATTGCAATGTCTACTGTTACTATTTTATGTTTTCATCGTAACATTTCATACTCCCCCTTAAAGTAATTGTTAGCAATGATCATGGACTAAACTAATGATGACGGTGTCATATTAAATATATACGGTTTTAGTTTTCTATAAGATCAATATGATAAGCAATATAACGATAACGACAAAACTCCACAAATTTTCTTTTAATTTAACGGATGAGTCACTGATCTTATCATTCCCAATAAGCTCTGGCTTAAAAATGGCTACCATTGTCACAACAAAATATGACAGTATACATGTTAACAAGGAATAATCAATATTCTTAAATATCATGAGTACACTCAAGTTGATAATTAAAACAATCACTATCGATACAATTTTCTTTATTTTCATATTTCACCTTTTTCCGTTTAACTAGGGTTATAATACTGGAATACAACAAGGAAGCATTTCTTATGACTTAGTATAGTGGTCTAATTCTCATTTCATTAGGATGTTTTGAATTCCTATAGAAAATATAGCATAGACAATAATTAAAACCAAAATTCCAATAACAATTTTTAAAACCGTTTTCATTTTAACCTCCTTCTTTAACAATATCTTCAGCTTAACTGTTTTTTTAATAATGTTTAAATGATACTGTTTTCATAAGCAAAACTAAGCGCTTCTGCCATAGATGATACATTTAATATCTTAAAAATTCTTTTTTTGTGATACTTAATTGTATTTTCACTAACATTTAATTCATATGCAATTGCTTCATTAATTAATCCTTTAGCAGTTAGTTTTAAAATTTCTTTTTGCTGTTCACTGATATTATTTTTCATACGCCACCTCATTTTTTTCGCAAGAAATAAATTTAATTTTATTACAATTTATGTGATATACCGTTAAATCACACTTAGTAAACCTATCTTTCGCTATATATAAGCATAGCAAAAAGCTTTAATAAATATCTGTAATATATTCAATTTTTTGTCTTGGAAATAAATTGCGAAATGTCATGATTACCTATACATTTCCCCATATTATTCTATTTCCCCATCCTCAGTCGTTTATTCTATCTATTTTCCTTGCCAGTATTCTGCTATGAAATAGTCGGTGAAGAGATGTCTGTTAGAAACGCAACTATTTCTTATAATTTCATACAAGAATCTGCATAAGATTATTTATATATTACTTTGATATTTTTGTCAAGTTTTAGAACTTTTTTTGATTCTATATGCCTATAGAAGACGATGTGTCAAGACACATCCTTGTTGTATATAAATGAATATGCTTGATTAGGCCATGCCTAGAAAAATAAGACCTTTTAAAGTAATAAATAAGGACTATATTAACATAACATTATTATGTCAACATAGCCCCTGTTTTTCATTGTTTTCTATTAAGAAGTCTTACTGAATATCGTAAAATTCACCTTTTTTAGCGATTCCAAAAGCAAAACTTGTTTTAAAGAACCGATGATACTCCACTAATCTAAAACCGCCGTGTTGTATGGTCATAACTGTTTCTCTATTTAGGTGGCAATTACTGGCTACCCGCTTCCATACCGGTGTCAACTTGTGAAAGAGCTGATTGTAAGGTCTGGCACTGGGTAATACATGTTCCATGAAGTATAACCTGCCATCCGGTCTTAGTACACGATACAGCTCACTTACGCCCTTATCAGGCTCAAGAACCGTACAAAACAAAAAGGTTACAACAATGCTATCAAAGGACGCATCCTCAAAAGGTAAACGGGTTACATCACCTTTCATAATACTTAAAACCAAATCTCGGGGTATTTTTTTGATGGAAAAATGATCCGGAATCTTTTGATCAACCAAAGTTAAACTGTCCATCTGCTCGTAAGGATAATAATTCAGATTAACACCTGTACCATAACCTACTTCTAAGACATCACCGGACACATCTTTAAGTAATTGCTTTCTTTTATCATGAAGTCTTAATTTTTCTAAAGGCATCATAAATGCATCGTAATAAAAATGCTTTAACTTGCTCATAAGGTCACCTACTTTACATAACAATATTATGTTAACTGTTTGTCGTCGTTGTCGTGTTTAGCTTTTAATTTTAACACTTTACCATAACTATATTATAGAACAACGCATCTAAAAAGTATAGTAACTATGAACATGGTCACTAAAGAGTTCGCCTAATGTAGGATGGGCAAAAACCATGTCTTGGAGCTGATGGATTGTAAGACCGCCTTCCATAGCTATGATGCCATAATGAATCAAATCTGTACTATGAGCACCAAGGATATGCAGACCGATTATTTTCCCCTCTTCACTTATAAGGGATTTGATAAAGCCTGTTGTAGCGTTCATGGCCATGGCTTTACCGGATGCACCATACAGGGTTTTTTGGCTCTTAAATTTGATATCTTTTTCCTTCGCTTCTTCTTCACTTAGACCAATACTGCCAATCTCAGGGTCTGTAAAAATACAGCTTGGAATATAGGGTCTATGAATATCATGATTTCTTAAAAGATAGCCCATTAATTGTCGTCCTTGGTTATAAGCAGCATGTGCCAATAAGGAAAGTCCGTTAACATCACCAATTGCATAGATACCGTCTACACTGGTTTCATAGTTGGTGTCTACTTGGATGAATCTATTATTATGTGCTATACCTATATTTTCAATGGTTTCCTGATCCCACACACCCATACGGCCAACAGATAACAGAACATACTCCGAATCAATATGAACCTCTTTTTCCTTTTCTATAAAGACGGTCCGAATACCCTTATTAACCTTACTACCATCCTTATATTCCATTTCTTCCATATCACTAGAAAGAGATTCAAAGCCGATCACCTTTGAACCGGTATGTATGTCTATACCGGCTTGTTGACATAGACTTTTTAAGCGCTTGGATATTGAACTGTCTATTGTTGGTAATATGTTTTTCTCATATTCAACGACACTGACATTTACACCCATATGGTTTAGCATGGATGCAAACTCCATACCTATCACACCACCACCAACGATGGTGATAGATACAGGTAAGCGTTTCATCTCCAGAATATCCTTAGATGTTAGTATGCGTTCATTTTCTATACCCTTGATATTCGGCTTTATAGACTTTGAACCGGTTGCAAGGACAATGGCATCTCCAAGAAAACGACTCGTAGAGCCATCATTTAAGGTGACCGATACCGTCTTGTTATTTTCTACTTTAGCAAAACCTTCAACATAATTTACTTTTTCCTTCTTTAATTGACCCATGATGCCCTTTGCCAAATCGCTAATGATTTTTGCTTTTTGGTTTTGCATACTTTCATAATCCAGTTCTACATGGTCATTATGAATGCCCATCTCACTGGCATGCATCATTTTGTTATACAAGGCACCACGTTCTATTAAAGTTTTGGTGGGTATACAGCCATAATTAAGACAAGTGCCACCGATTTTGTGATCTTCAATCAAGGTTATGTTCCCACCATAACGCGCACCATAGAGTGCAGCTTCATAGCCGGCCGGCCCACCACCTATAATGATTATGTCTTTTATCATTTTTCTTCTCCATTAAAACGATAGCTGAGTACCGGACTTCTGGCAACACTGACTTCATCTAATCGTCTGACAGATGCAGTTGTAGGTGCATTGTGTAATAATTCCGGTTGCTCTTTCGCTTCTTTTGCAATCTTAAGTAGAATATTTATATAGTCGTCTAAAGTTTCTAGGCTTTCAGATTCAGTTGGTTCAATCATAAGGCATTGTTCAACAATCAAAGGGAAATAAATCGTTGGTGGATGCACCTTATAATCAATCAATCGTTTTGCAACATCTAGAGTAGATACATCACCCGGTTCTTTTAATCCGGCTAATACAAATTCGTGCTTACATAAAGCCTTATAAGGAACCTTATAAGCATCTTTCAAACAAGCTTTCATATAATTGGCATTAAGGACCGCCAATTGACTGGCAAGCTTTAAGCCTTCGCCACCCATCGTAAGGAAATACACATAGGCTCTTAAATAGACACCGAAATTACCAAAGTAGTTCTTAACATGTCCAATACTTTTTGCAGGCATCTTAAAAGTATAGAAGTCCTCATCAGATGCTATAACGATTGGACCGGGCAGATACTCTTTTAATCTGGATACCACACCAACGGGTCCCGAACCTGGGCCACCACCACCATGAGGTGTTGATAATGTCTTATGTAGATTCAGATGAACAATATCAAAGCCCATTTCTAGAGGTCTTGTAATCCCCATATTGGCATTCATATTCGCGCCGTCACAATAGACAAGCCCTCCTACATCATGAATACGCTTCGTGATTTCAAGAATATCTTTTTCAAAAAGGCCTAACGTATTTGGATTGGTCAACATGAGTCCTGCTGTATTCTCATCAATAAGCAGTTCAAGTGCATCCATATCGATGGTACCTTCTGCATTAGACTTAACTTCCTTGGCAACAAAACCCGCCATAGTTACGCTGGCCGGATTCGTACCATGCGCTGAGTCCGGAATAATGATGTTCTTTTTATGAACATCTCCTTGGTCGATGAGATATTGCTTCATAATCATAAGACCGGTCAGTTCACCATGTGATCCCGCAGCCGGTTGTAAGGAAATACCCGGCATTCCGGTGAGTTCACTTAACATACCTTGGAGTTCATAGATAATTTTCATATTACCTTGAACATGCTTTTCTCGCCAACTTGGATGGGTATGGGAAAAATTCGGCATAGCCGCAATCACTTCATTGATTTTGGGGTTGTATTTCATGGTACACGAACCAAGGGGGTACATACCTGTGTCCACACCATAGTTCCTATTAGAAAGATTGGTAAAATGCCTGACCACATAGTTTTCACTAACTTGAGGTAATCTTGGGGCTTCTTCACGTCTAAACTTATCAGGAATCTCAAAGCTTTTACTATAATCTTCGAGGTCATAGGTATCAAAATAATACCCTCGCCTTCCTTCTTTGCTGATTTCATAGATGTTTTTTTTCATCATGCTAGCACCTCCTTCATAGCAACCACCAAAGTATCCAGATCTTCTTTTTCATGCACTTCCGTGGTCGTTATTAATAGAAGATTTTTTTCATGGTCAATTATAATGCCCGGTATAATCTGAAACAATTCAAGAGACTTCATAACATCCATACCTTCACGAATCTGAATGACAAATTCGTTAAAAATCTGTTGGTTGTGCATGACTTTAATACCCTCGATGCCTTTTAGGTGGTCTCTAAGGTAACAAGCATTAATGTGTGACCGCCTTGCAACCTCTTTGATACCTGCAAGTCCCATGGTACTTAAGTAAATGGTGGCTGCAAGTACGTTTAATGCTTCATTAGAAGTGATATTGCTTGTGGCTTTTTCTCTACGTATATGTTGTTCTCTTGCTTGTAGGGTCAATACATAGCCTCTGTTCCCATCCAAATCAAGGGTTTCTCCAACAATACGTCCGGGTATCTTACGCATCAGTTTTTCAGTACAGGCCATATAACCTAGTGTTGGGCCACCAAAATTCATGGGATTACCAAAGACTTGACCGTCACCCACTGCAATATCAGCGCCCCATTCACCCGGTGATTTGAATAGACTTAGTGACATGGGATTGGACATAATAACCAGCAAACTCTTGTTTGCATGTAATTGCTCTGACACACCAGTTAGGTCTTCCAAATTACCATAATAGTTAGGCGTTGCAACGAGATAGGCTGCTATGTCTTCGTTCATATACTCTTTTAATAGATGGCTACTAACAACACCATCTTTAGAAGGTACTTCAATCAAGTTTAGATCTTTATACTTTAAATAGGTTCTTAGAACATTCTTTGATTCTGGTGATAGCGTATCCGGAATAAGAATTGTGTCACGTCTTGTAGTGCCGCAAGCCATAAAAACTGCTTCTGCAAGGGCTGTAGAGCCATCATAATGGGAGGCATTGGCAACTTGAAGTCCTGTTAGTTCGCAAATCATCGTTTGATATTCAAAGATGGCTTGTAAGGTACCTTGAGATATTTCAGGCTGATAAGGTGTATACGCAGTATAAAACTCGGATCTGGATATCAAATGAGGTACAATGGTCGGAATCATATGTTCATAGATGCCACCACCGACAAAACTTAACCAATTGGCTGTATCTATATTACGTTCGCCCAGTTTTGTTAGTTTTCTGATAACCCGTCCTTCACTTTTTGCTTTTGGTATCTGCATCGGTGACTTGAGTAGAGCCTTAGCATCAATATCCGTAAAAAGGTCTTCTATAGACTCTACACCAATTTTTTGGAGCATATGGTCAATATCCGCTTGGGTATGTGGCAAATAAGGATGCATATAGTCCTCCTATTCTAAGCTGTTGCAATAAGCTTCATATGCATCAGCATCCATGAGCGTTTCTAATTCATCCGTTTCAAAACCTTCGATAATAGCAATATGCTCATCAAAGGGTGCTTTATTTAACAGTTCCGGTTCATCTTCCAGTTTGCTATTAACTTCAACCACTGTTGCACCAATAGGTAGATAAATATCTGCTGCTGCTTTTACGGATTCAATAACCGCAAAGTTATCTTCTGCTGCAAAGCTTTCATCTACATCCGGTAACTCTATAAAGACAATATCTCCCATTGCTTCCTGCGCATAGTCAGTTATACCGATATAACCGCGGTCACCCTCAATCTTAATCCATTCATGATCCTTCGAATAATATAAACCTTTAACAATTTTCATAAAAAACCTCCTCAAATTTTATTATGTTTTAAAAATCTTTTGTTTATAATCTTAGCTTCAATGCGTTTTTTTCTGATCTGTACAAATATACTGTCTTTGTCATAGGCATAAGGTATTAAAGCCAAACCAATAGACTTACCCAGTGTTGGTGAGATGTAACCGGTAGTGACAAAACCTATTACATCACCTTCAGAGCTTAAGACCTCAGTTTCATGTCTTGCAATACCCTTCTCCATTAATTCAAAACCAACCAGTTTTCGCTTAGGTTGATTCTTATACTGTTCTAAACTTGATTTACCAATAAAATCCTCACCGTCTAATTTGACAAAGTAACCTAATCCTGCTTCTAATGGATTAATGGTTTCAGATAGCTCATTACCATATAAGGGCATACCGGCTTCAAATCTTAAAGTATCTCTAGCACCTAAACCACATGGTTTAATACCATAAGACAAACCTTCTTCTAATAATAGTGTCCAAATCTTGTCTGCATGTTTTTTGTCAAAATACAGCTCAAACCCGTCTTCACCAGTATAACCGGTTCTAGAGATTAACATAGGTACATCCGCAAGAACCACCTGATCCATAAAATGATAATATTTAATCGTATCTAAAGGCGCATCGGTTAATGTCATTATGAATGCCACAGATTTTGGTCCTTGAACCGCTAATTGACATAAATCATCTGTGATATCCTTTAGGTCAACACCCGGTAATAAATGACTTTCAATCCATTTGTAATCCTTATCTTTATTCCCTGCATTAACAACCAAGAGCAAATCATCCGGTGCGTGTTGGTACACGAGGATATCATCGACTGTACCCCCATCTTCATAGCACATGGGTGCATACATAGCTTGCCCATCTTCTAGCGTCGTCAAATCGTTGGTCACCATATGATTGATACAGCTTTTAGCATCTTCTCCTTTAAGCACAAACTTTCCCATATGACTTACATCAAATAGGCCAATTGCATTTCTCGTCGCTGCATGTTCATCCATAATGCCTTCATACTGAATCGGCATGTCAAAACCGGCAAAATCAACCATCTTAGCATTATACTGAAGATGCATTTCATATAAACATGTTCTCTTACCCATAAGTCCCTCCTTACATAAATTTCTCAAGAACTAAAAAACAGAGTCCTAAAAGCACAATAAATAAGCACCTTTAAAACTCTGTATGTTTACCTGAGAGTATTGCCCCTTCGGTGACCACTTAAGGTCTTTCCAGAGAGCTATCCTTTAGGGATCCTTTTGCCTGAAAGATTCTACATTCTAGGACTTGGAATGTATTGCTTCTTCGGCGCCAACTGATGGTCTCTTTCCCTAAAATCATTTAGCATAATCTACTTTAAGTATAACACATTCAAGATATTTCTGTAAATTATAATAAGAAATTTTACAACTGGGAAAGGCAAATCAATAACTGTTCTTTGTCTACTCTAACAACGTAACCGTCGGCTCTTGACTTTTTATGATTGGAATTAGTATTTGTTCTCCTGCCTGAATGGTTGTATCCTTCAAATGATTCATATTTATAACTTCTTTAATATACGATTCATGATCATAATAATCACGATTCATATAAGCACTTGCAATCGACCATAAACTATCATCTTTTTCAATCTGGATGACAATGTAAGCCTTATCTTCTACATAAATATCACCTTGTATGCTATTTGAGCCAAAACTCACTTGAACGAGGTATAATAGTAATACCGCTGCAAGGATAATACCGGCTACTGTTTTTAAAAATTCATAATTCTGATAAATCCTGTATTGTCTGTGTTTTGCTATAGACTTCATCTCATCACTCCCGAACGTTTGTTTGTATCTCAATTATATACGAACGTGCGTTCTATGTCAATGCATTTTATGAAAAAAGGCGAACAAACGTTTGATGTTTTTATGAAGCTATGCTATACTTATTTCATTAGAACACATATTCTATTATGAAAACATAAGGTAAATATATGAATGGGGTGAGCTTCGTGTCAAACGATTTAGGAGTAAAACAACAATTGATTTTAGATTTTTTAAAACAGGAGATCTTAAGTAAAGGTTATCCACCTTCAGTAAGAGAAATCGGGGAAGCCGTTGGATTAAAGTCTACGTCTACTGTACATGGTCATTTGGAACGTCTGGAGAAAAAAGGTATTATTCGTAGAGATCCCACTAAGCCAAGAGCTATTGAGATACTCGATGATGAGTTCAATGTACAAAGACGTGAAATAGTTAATGTTCCGATTCTAGGACGCGTCGCTGCCGGAGAGCCTCTATTAGCCGTTGAAAACATTGAAGAATACTTTCCTCTACCGGTGGATTATGCACCCAATCAGGAGCTATTTATGCTTCGTGTTAAAGGTGATAGCATGATTAATGTAGGCATATTTGAAGGTGACTTAATTATCGTACAAAAACAATCAACTGCAACAAACGGTGACATTGTTGTTGCCCTACTTGAAGATTCCGTAACCGTTAAGACCTATTACCGTGAAAGTGATCACATTCGTCTACAACCGGAAAACGATCAACTTGAGCCAATACGTGTCTACGATGATTCTATCGTGATCGAAGGTAAAGTCATCAGTTTGTTTAGACAATACATATAAAAGTAATTGATTTAGGTTTTGTTTCAACTAAACTATACAAAAAAACAGGTCTGCCTCAGAATAAAAATCTGATTCAGGCCTTTTCTTTGGAAAGAAATTATTTCTTTTAATCCGACACCGAATGAGGCAAGGAAAAGTACTGATTAATCACAGTTCTACATGGATGTAGAATGTCCTTCCTTTTTACATGGATGCAAGAAAAGAAGCTTCGCTTCGCTATGAGCTCTGCTCATATTTCTGAATGGTTTGATAGGAAAGGTCCTTGACGTATTCTGCCACGCTTCAAGGCTGAATACTAAAGTATGACTTTCCTTGAAAATTAAAAAAGGAAGGATGATTGAGCAGTGCTTATTCTTGACGAAATGACGATCTATTCCCGAGTAGATATAATACAAAGCTTTTCCGCTGACCGTACGAAGTGTAAGGCAAGGAAAAGCTTTGAGTTATAACTACGACTATTGCCATTTACAAAATCAACCACAAAACGCATCAAACAAAATTAATTTTCACGGAATCTACTTCATAACCACATTCATTGCATAAAAAAGCCTCTAAGCAATCACTATCCACTTAGAGACCCAATTAAAACCTTGCTACTATTTCACTAAAACGATTTAACGTCCTCAATAATCTTCCCATCAGCCCAAATACGCTCTAAATCATAGAACGAACGGTTTTCTTTATCAAAAATATGAACAATAATATCTTTAAAATCCAATAGTACCCAACTCCCATTATGATTACCTTCAATATTCTTGGTATCAAAACCGGCTTTGTTTAACTTCTCTTCAGTAAAATCCATTAAGGTTCTTACATGATTGGGGTTGTTACCATGAGCTATGATGAAATAATCCGCCATAACACTGATACCTGAAATATCAATAATACGAATATCTTCACCTTGTTTGTCGTCTAATGCATTATATGCGATCTTTACCATCTCTTTAATAATTGACATAGTTATTCCCTTCTTAATTTCTTATAATAGTTATAAGTTTCTTTTGTAACTGGGTCTATAGTTGCTTTTCTATGATGTAAATATTCCAGTGTATCTTCTAGAATATAGAGCATGGCTTTATCTAAATCCTGATAAGCAATTCTACGAATCAAATCAAGACGTCCGCCATGTTTTCGTCCCGGTTCAATATAATCGCTTATGTAAACAATCTTTTCAAGCAAACTCATACTTGGTCGTCCTGTTGTATGATACGTAATTGCATTAAGTATATCCGGATCTTCGACATGATATTTTTCTCTAGCAATAAAAGCGCCGACTTTTGCATGCAACAAATCATGATTTAACTCTTCAGCTTTGCTTTTTGTAATAGCATATCTTTCACAAAGACGCAGTAACTTCTTATTCGAATAATGCTTGGCGCAATCATGAAGCAGGCCCGCAAGGGCAGCTTTACTTGGGTTATAATGATGAGCCTTTCCAAGTTCATAGGCTACTTTCGTAACACTAAGGGTATGCTCATACCTTTTTGGTGAAAGCTTTTTCTTAAGCTTTTGTGTGATTTTCTGATCTGCAATAAGGACTTCAACGAATTTCATGATCATCACCTAACTGATAGAGATTATGCTTATGAATATAGTCAGAAACAGCGTCAGGTACATAATAGTTAATAGGTTTGCCTTCTGCAACACGTTGTCGAATGATTGTGCTGGAGACTTCTATTTGAGGCATATGCACATTCATAAAAGAAGTGTTATAACATTCTCTGAGTCTGGCTTGTTGCTCCAGTGACTTCTCCTCATCATAACCGCTACGATGAACAATAACAAAGGCGCCTATTTTAAGGAGTTTCTTATGATTGTACCATTCTTCCAGATTAAAAAGTGAGTCTGTACCTATAATTAACCAATACTTGTTATCAGGGAACTCTTTTTGAAGCATAGCAAATGTATCTACAGAATAAACCTTACCTTTTCTGTTCAACTCATAATCTGAGATCCTAAAGGTTGGATGGTCTTTGGTAGCCAGACGACACATTTCCATACGATGGGCACTATCAATAATAACCTCATCCTCTTTATGAGGAGGATTGCCGGAAGGCATAAACCATATCTCATCAAAAAGATGATGATCGGATGTACACTGGGCTGCTATTAGATGACCAATATGTATGGGATTGAAGGTTCCACCCATGATAGCAATGTTTTTCATAAAGACTCCTTAATCGTTATTGTCTTCTATTTTGGCAAGACTATTTTAGGCTCATCCTTAGAAGGTCTATAGAGAACAAACTTACGTCCTATGACTTGAACCACTTGAGCGTGGGTTCTCTCGCTGATCATTTCTGCAATATCTTTCACTTCATAGATACAGTTTTTCAGTACAGTGACTTTGATCAGTTCTCGTTTTTCAAGTGCTTCATTTATGCCCTCTGTTAACTCTGGAGAAGCGCCGCCTTTTCCAACTTGAAAAATGGGTTCTAAAGTATTCGCCAATTTTTTCAAATATGCTCTTTGTTTCGAATTCATATATTTCTCCTTGTAATTTGGTTGAGCATCAAAACTAAGAATCTCAGAATCACTTAGACAGTATGTAAAGTTCAATCCTCTAGTTTTGACACTTTAATCTTATTTATAATAGTCAAATTGTAAATAATAGATTTTTACTGTGTCGCCTTCTTCTATACCCAAAGACTCAAGTTCTTTAAGAATGCCCTCAGTTTCAAGAAAATTCTGGAAGAAAATAAAGCCTTTTTCATCTTCAAGATTGGTATAGCCAAGCATACGTTCGACTCTACTACCTTCGACTGTAAAAACACCATCGGCTTCTTTAGAAACAATAATAGGTTCTTTTGGATCTTCGATGTTTTTAATAAAGAACTCTTGTTCATATATTAAGTGTTCCTGTGGCATAGCTTTTAATATGCCATCTAGGTGATACAGAAGTTCATTCAACCCTTTTCTTGCTACAGCTGAGATTGGAAAAACTTTAATCCCCTCTTTTTCAAATGTCTCTTTAAGTCGATCAAGGGCTTCATTTTCAAACAAGGCATCTATTTTGTTAGCTGCAATAATTTGAGGTTTTTTCAATAATTCAGGGTTAAATTGTTCTAATTCATATTGCATTTTACGAATATCTTCAATTGGGTCTCTACCCTCTGTCGATGCAACATCCACCACATGCAGTAAAACTTTCGTTCTTTCAACATGCTTCAAAAATTCATGTCCAAGGCCAATACCCTCTGATGCCCCTTCAATGAGTCCCGGAATATCTGCAATAACAAATCCGTCTCCATTAATATCAACGACACCTAAGTTAGGGTTTAAAGTTGTAAAATGGTAGTTTGCTATTTTGGGTTTTGCATTGGATACAACAGAAAGTAATGTAGATTTACCCACATTTGGATAACCTACCAAACCGACATCAGCAATAGACTTGAGTTCAAGAATAATCTCAATTTCCTTGTTTTCTTGACCCGGTTGTGCATATTTTGGTATTTGCATGGTAGGCGTCGCATAATGCTGATTGCCCTTACCACCTTTACCACCATTTAATAATTTATAGACTTCATCGGAAGCAGAAAGGTCTTTTATGACTTTTCCGGTATTCGCTTCTTTAATGATGGTTCCTTTTGGGACTTTGATAATAAGATCATCGGCATCCTTGCCATGGCAATTACTGCCCATGCCCATTTGACCGCTTCCTGCTTTAAAAACCCGAGCATGTCTAAAGGGATACAAGGTGTTTAAGTTGGGATCAACTATAAAAATTACATCCCCACCACGACCACCATCGCCTCCATCTGGGCCTCCATTTGGTACATATTTTTCACGTCGGAAGCTGACACAACCGTCCCCGCCTCGTCCTGATTTCACTTTTAGTCTTACTTGATCTACAAAAATCATAACTTGCACCTTTTTTCCGTTGCTTTAATAACACATCAACAGTTCTTTTTCATATTATAACATAATAAGGCATGTAGAATGTACACGCTAAATTAAAAAAGTTTCAACAGTCTAAACCATTGAAACTTAAATAATTCTTATTGAGCTTTTGGATAAACAGATACTTGTTTTTTGTCTCTGCCTTTTCTTTCAAACTTAACAACACCGTCTACCAATGCAAAAAGCGTATCGTCGCCGCCTCTTCCTACATTGTTACCAGGATGAATCTTAGTTCCACGTTGTCTAAATAGTATATTACCTGCTAACACAAATTGTCCGTCCGCTCTTTTTGCACCGAGTCTTTTGGATTCGGAATCTCTACCGTTTTTGGTAGAACCAACTCCCTTTTTATGTGCAAATAATTGAAGGTTCATTCTTAACATGGTTACACCTCCTCGATTTTAATATTTATATAATCATGTCCATATTCTTCATAAATCGATGTCATACCCAGTTCAAATGTATCAAGTAAAACTTGACTTGTGGGAGACAAAGTCGCCTTCATCATCATGTCGATTTTTCCGTCTTCATCATATTGAAGTGAAAATCGGTCATCTGTAAAGGACTTAATAGCATTGACTGTATTAATAGCAAGGACTGAAACACTTGCACATACAATGTCTTTACCTGTTTCTTCAAAACCTGCATGACCACTCACACAAAAACCCACGTTACCGGCTACTCTTTTATAAAGTATAATTTCTATCATACTATAAAGTAATCGCGTCGATTTTAACTGCAGTGAAAGGTTGTCTATGACCTTGTTTTCTTTTATAACCATTGTTCTTAGGCTTGTATTTGAAAACAGTGATTTTTTTGCTTTTACCTTCAGCAGTAACAGTTCCTGTTACTTTTGCAGTAGCTATAGTAGGGTTCCCAAGGGTTAAATCCCCTTCGTTTGAAACCAACATAACTTGATCAAAAACCACAGCATCACCTTCAGCTAATCCGAGTTTTTCTACTCTGACGATATCACCTTCAGCTACTTTGTATTGTTTTCCACCTGTTGCTATAATTGCATACATTCTGGCACCTCCTCGTTTTTTAAGACTCGCCGGTTTTGGCGTCCGAAGACTTATAACCTGACCGTGCGGCATACCATGGTATAGATTATCACAGTTAGCAAACTATGTCAAGGTCTTTTAGTAAATAACGATTTTGTGCTTCATCAACATATCTACGGTTTGCAGACATACCAATCTTTGCTATAATAAGAACAGTTCATATCGTGAATGTGGAGGTATTATGAAAGAGATAAAAGTAACCTATGACAAAAAGCTTGCAAAGTACCATACTGTATACCATTATCATAAAAATATGACAGCCTTCCGATTAGATGTCTACCGAAAACTGTCACAGAGAGAAGATTTATTTATTATGATTGAAACCCATCTTGGGTCTGTACATCAACCTACACCTTTGGATTATGTTATAGGCATAGAAAAAAACCTAAACCGATTTAATTTACAACATCAAATAAGACCCATTCAGGTACGTCATGGTAAATCCATTCTTGGCGTATTAAGTAAAGGAAAACCCATTGAAGATTTTGCAATTGCTTTTCTTATTCCTAAGGAACAGTTGGATGATACCCTTTTTGAAACGTTCTTCTGCGAATATGATTTAAAAATCGGCTACGGTATAAAAACGGACCAAACCCAATTATTTGAAGACTATAGAAAAGGTTATGTTAAGTCTTTTGACGACCCCAACTACTTTTCTCACAACCTCTTTGATTCTAGAATCTTCAACAAATTCCTTTCCACAGAAATGTTGACTTAATAGCAAAAATGGGTTTTAGAAAAACTCAATATCATCACTGCTGATTAATTCAGCAAACCAATTGGCCATGATCCTATGATGATGGTCAATAATTTGTTGTGCTGTCAGTGGTATTGAGTCGAATGTAGAATGAGCATCTTTCGCCAATATATTGTGATACCCAAGAGAAAATGCCTGCCTACAAGTCGTATCTATGCTGCCTTCGGTCTGTACTCCTGTAATGACGAGGTATTTGATATCTTCTCTCGTTAACAGGTCATGTAATTTTGTTTTATAAAATGCATTGGGAGTATGATTCTCAATGACATAATCCTTTTCAATAGGCTGAATAAATGGATGTATCTCCCATTCTTTTGTACCTTTAATAAAACCTGAATCTTCATCTGAATGTTGCAAATATATGACCATGGCACCTTCTTCATGCGCTCGGTCAATCAGGTTTCTAATATTCTTAAGCAAAGCTTCTTCATTATATAATCTAAATTTATCTTTATCAAAAAGACCTTGTTGAACTTCAAGTACCAATAAAGCTGTCTTGTTATCCACGTGAAGCCCTCCTTTCACATGTTTCAATTCCAGTATAACATATGTGTCAAAAAAAGTTGCCTTAATACTTGAAGTCTAATAATTGATTGAATTTTTGGAAATCTTCTTTTAGAACATGAACATAATATGCATTTCTTGATGATGGTGTTCTGTCATTTTTATGTCCAGTAAGTATTTTGTATTTGTATTTTATGTCGTTTTCATCAAGCAATCCAATAACACGGTTAAACTCATTTTCTAAAGTTGTTATATATGCTTCTTGCCAGTCACCGAAAAAAAAGTCTTTTAATTTCTTAAAAGTCGACATATGTCACCGCCCTCATTTTTATACTCTCATTTTAACAAATGTATATTATAAATTCAACAATAAAATTATGTTATCTAATTATCCCACAATTCGGATAAGGGTTGCTTGATTTTTTTTCTCGTTACTTCAACCAGCCCTAGTGCTGTCATATCAATAACCGTTGTTTTAATTCTATCAAAGCTTGTTAGATATCTTAACTTCTGCATGAGCTTATTCTTGTCATCCGGATCTGTCATATCAATAAAATCAATGATAATAATACCTGAAATATTTCTAGCGCGCAATTGATAGGCTATTTCCTCAGCAGCCTCCATATTGGTATTAAAAATTGTTTCTTCAACTTGCTTCTTACTTAAAGTTTTCTCAGTATTGACATCAATCACAGTTAGAGCTTCCGTAGGTTCTATGATAATGGATGCACCTGATTTTAGCCACACTTTTTTATGTAAAAGCTTATCGATTTTGCTTTGAACATTAAAGTAATTATACAAAGACATCTCTTGGTCAACGAGCATGAGTTTGTGAACGATTTCAGGATGATTTTCACTCAAAAAATTTTCAACTTCACTATACAGGTTTTGATCATCATATATATAATCTGTGACTTCATCTTCATGAAAATCCTTAAGTAAAGTCATATAAGGTGATCCTTGGGTATAGATGCGTTGACCTGTGCTCCTAAAAGCCAAGGTTTTTAGAATCTTTTCATATAATTGAATGAGTTTTCGAACCTCATCAACCACCAAATCATCGGAAACAAAACTACAATTGGTACGAACAATAAAACCGTATGATTTTGAAACATAATTTTTAATAAGTGTTTTGAGCCTTAATCTTTCTTCATCCTCCGTGATTTTTGAGGATATAAAAACGGATGGTTTATCCGTTGTCAAAACAACGTAGCGACCGGTTAAACAAAAGTCAGTAATAGCTTTTGCCAATTTGGTCTTATGCGCATCTTTTTGAATCTGTATGAGAATTTCATCCCCTGGCACGAGCGCCTGACCTTTTCCCACTTTTTTTGCATAATAAATATTTTTTGATTCAAGTAAAGATAGAAAAACATTGTCCGATTTACCAATATCAACAAAAGCGGACTGAATGTTTTTTTTAATGGTCTTTACTGTACCCACATAGATATTACCAATATCCGTTTCAACTTCACCTGAAAAAAGATGTACTTCAAGGACGCGTTCTTTTTCATCCAAAAGTGCGCTTAATATGTTTTCATTGTAACGGGTGGTCACCAATTTTTTGCTCATGTCATCACAATCCTAACTTTACCTCTAGCAAAGGTCTTAAACCATTATGCTCATGGTAGATTTCAACTCGGTGGAATCTATAATCACCACGTTCATAAGACAAATCGTTTAAAGCCAATAATTTCTCAAGCACCATTTCCGGCTTGACATTAAAATGGCTGCCGTTGGCGATGGTCATTATAAGGTTCCCTTCTTTTAGAACAATATTAATAATACCCGGTCTTAAATCAAAATCATTAATTTTACCCTTTTTATTCTTTTTTCTTATTATTAACGTATCCTGTGACATCATAGCCGTCACCATATCATCAGTTATAATCGGCTTTAGAATCTCTATCTTATAAGTAGCCGCGACAACCGATGCCATAGCTGACGTTTCTTTACTCATGATCTCAACCCCATCTAAAAAGACAATACCCTCTGGCGCTTTCTCATTGATGGCTTCTAATAAAACATCAATAGCCACATCTTCTGTCAACTTAACATCCATATATTCACTTTCACTGGTCACCCCAACGGCTAAGGCACTGGCAAAAGAAAATATCTGATGAGGATTAAAACCTTCTGAGTATGCAATAGGTATACCTGCTCTACTAAAATTTTTCTGAAAAGTACGCATCATGTCCAAATGGCCAACAAATCGAATCGGTCCTTCTTTTTTGAATTTAAGCCTTACGAGCATAACAAATACCTCCTTCAAAACACATTGCGCCACAGTTGGTACAACCCTCCATACAATTAACAGTGGTCTCCCCCTTTTTAGCGCGCAAAAACTCATCATGCAAAAATGATTTATTTACACCGATGTCAATAAAATCCCATGGAAGTATTTCTTCTAATTCCCGCGTTCTTTCATTATAAAAAGCTGAATCCATGCCCAAATCAGCAAAAGCTTCATTCCATAATGCTACATCAAAATGTTCCGACCATGCATCATATCGGGCACCTTTTTGATAAACTTTTAATATAACTTCATTAAGCTTTCGATCACCACGTGCCAATACGCCTTCTATTCGACTGGTATCCGCATCATGACTGTTGTATTTAATATTCTTCTTATTGATGTTCCTATTGATCAGTTTAGATTTTTCTAGAAAAGCATCACTACTAGCTTGTCCCATCCATTGAAAAGGTGTAAATGGCTTAGGTATAAAAAAGGAAGTGCTAAGTACAACCTGAAGTCTCTGCTTACGCATATCTCCCGGCATAGTAAACCACTGGTTTACTATATCTTGTCCGAGCTTGGCAATGGCTAAAACGTCCTCTTCTGTCTCTGTCGGTAAGCCAAGCATAAAATACATCTTAACTCTATTCCAGCCGCCCATAAAAGCCTCATAGGCACCTTTAAGGATGTCTTCCTCGCTGATGTTCTTATTTATTACATCTCGCATTCTTTGAGAGCCTGCTTCCGGTGCAAACGTCAGACTGCTTTTTCTTACGTCTTGTACCTTGCTCATCAGTTCTATTGAAAAGTCATCAATTCGAAGTGAGGGTAGGGACAAATTCACATGTGCCAACTCCGGTGCCTCTATGAGATGTGATGCCAAATCATTTAAATGAGAATAATCACTGGAACTTAATGAAATGAGTGAAATCTCATCATGTCCGGTATTCTTGACAATCTCTATTGCTTGTTCTTTTAACGCTTCTAGATCCTTCTCTCTTACAGGACGGTAAATGATACCTGCTTGACAAAAACGGCAACCTCTAGCACAGCCTCTAAAAAGTTCAAGAACAACGCGGTCATGTACTGTCTGAATATAAGGAACAATCGGCTTCATTGGGTATCTGGAGCCTGTCATATCCATCATGATGACTTTTTTTACTTGCGGCTTAGCCATTGGATGTTTAGGGAGAAAACTTTCTATGGTCCCATCTTCATTGTAGGTAACATCATAAAAAGCCGGTACATAAATACCTTCAAAAGTAGCGGCTAATTCAAGAAAAGCTTTTTTAGTGCCACCATTTTCCCTGTGGTGTTTATAAGCATCCATTAAAGCGTCTAATTGAACTTCTCCCTCTCCTATGTAGAAGAAGTCAATGAAATCACTAATAGGCTCAGGGTTATAGACACAAGGCCCTCCTGCACAAACAAGCGGATGATCTTCTGTTCTATCCTTGCTTAGTAAAGGTATTTGAGCCAGGTCAAGCACCCTAAGAATATTGGTATAACACATTTCATATTGAATGGTAATCCCTATAAAATCAAAAGTTTTTATAGGTTCTTGGCTCTCAAGGGCAAAAAGCGGAAGGTTCTCTTCTTCCATAATATGATCTAAATCCACCCACGGTGAAAAAACACGTTCACACCAGAGATCCTCTCGTTGGTTCAAAAGATTGTAAAGTATGGAAAGGCCTAAATGACTCATTCCAATGTCATAAACATCCGGAAAACATAAGGCAAAGCGAATATTTATTTCATCTTTATTCTTATAGATCGCATTGACTTCGTTACCGATGTATCTTGCAGGCTTTTCTACTTGTAATAGAATCCTGTCTTCTAAAAACAATTTATCCATAAAGTCTCCTTGTATTAAAACTGTATATGTAGATCTAAACTAAGGAAAAATCAAGTTAAGATTCAACCTCAACAGTAAATATTACATGATAATTATGAAATAGTCAAACACTGAATTATACTACCCAAGTAAGTTCATGTTCCAAATCACGATACAAAAAGCAACACTGACAATAACATGACACCATAATAGGATATGAATACCTTTTTGTGTTGTATGTGGCTTGGCTCTAAAAGCACTTAATATATCCAGTAAGGTTGTTGTCACAATCATCCAACCTGCCATTTGTAAGTACTTTGTAAACGTTAACATATTAAAATTCATCATACCGTAAATGAGTAGACCAATCATCCCTACCAAAGATACCAACTGGAAGAAGGATACTAAGCGTGCAACCTGGTAAATCGTTGAGCGATCTTTTAATTTGATAAACGCCATCACACCATAGATGAAGGTTGCAAGTATAAAGAGAATGCTCACACCAAATGTAATGCCTTTGTTTTCTAAACCATTGATTCTTTCATAAGTCTGTGAGAATGCCGTTGTCATATAAGTCTTGCCATTCATATCAAAGAACTTTACCTTACCAATGGACGATTCATAAACATTATTACCGAGATGCACCATTTTTTTATCGTTTAATGTAAACCCTTCTGATAAGGAACCGGATACATCCACCATTTTCCCTGGCACAAAAAAACGTAATAATTTCTCCGGCGTTTTTTGGCTCTGCCATAAATTAGCATAGCAACCACTTACATTATAGGTTGCTCCACCTATTTCGTTAGGCACTTCCTGATTACCGTATATTTGTTCTGTAACCGCCCCACTGACCTTGTCAATGGTTTCAGAGGGAACATATGTATTAAAAGAATAGAAAATGCCTGTTTTTTTCTCCGGATACAATAGAATTCTCGAGTAGAAATGAAGGGTCTCTCCCTTTTTTTCCAAGTATAAATGACCATTTTGTTCTTTTCTGTTCCATACATATCCAATGCCTTCAAATTCATCCGCCATAGAAAACTGTTGCTCTAATAGCTCTTTTTTATACTCCTGACTCAAAACACGATTAGAAGGTTCGAGCAACCATTGTATATACTTCGCCATATCATCTGCCGTACTGACTGCAGAGCCTTCAGGATAGATGTTCATATACATGTCCAAAGTAACCTCTCCACTTGGTAAATAAGCTTGTGATACTCTGACAGTATCATGCATGTGATCAAAAGTAGTATGATTCATTTCTAAAGGCTTAAAGATTTTCTCATAACAAAAGTCAGCAAAATCAGTGCCTGTTGACTTTTCAATGACATAAGCTGCAAGGCCAATCCCATAATTAGAGTAGGAAGCTATTTCTCCGGGTCTGGTAATCTGTTCCGGTCTGTATTTAACGATTGTTTCTGACAGTGGCTCCGTATCACTTACGTTTTTAACCGCCATGCCTGTTACTATTTCTTCAAAACCGCTCGTATGGGTCAAAAGATGCTGCATTGTAACGGGATATTTAAGTGGTTTGAAAGCTTTAACTTCTTCAAGGTATAAGGATATATCTTGGTCCATATCGATATAGCCTTCTTCCACTGCAATCAGTGCAGCAACAGCAACAAAGGTCTTAGATATGGAACCAATTCTAAAGCCGACATCCTTCCCATTGGATTCAAGACCACGTTCTACATCTGCATAACCATAACCCTTAGAGAGAACTTTCTCACCATCTGCAACCATCGTTGCAACAGCACCCACAGACTTTCCTTCATCAATAATGGCATTTAATTGTTGATCCATTCGGTCGAAGAATTGTTCATCTTTGGAATCCTTAACGAATTGACCACCATAAGCGGTTGTTGTCAAACCCATAATTACAAAATAAGCTACCATTACTAAACACATCATTTTTCTTTTCATTGTTAACACTCCTTTATTTAAGTATGGATACCATTATAGTACCTGAACCTATAAAGAAGCTTACGTCAATCTTAAATCTAGCTTAAATCGATGGTTTAGGTGTCAAAACTATATAGTTGAACTTTTACATACAATATATAGTTATGAATGCATCAACGTAATCTATATATTTTATGTGAATTAGTGAAACTTAGTTTTTACCCTATAACCATCGATGGTTAAGGTGTCTTTTTTGGAAGGGTTATATTAAAGATACTGCCTATATGACGTTTAGATTCCATCGTTATATTGCCATTGTGAAGTTGTATGATTTTCATTGTTATTGCAAGCCCTAGACCACTACCTTCTAGGCCTGATTGTCTAGATGCATCCACTTTTACAAAAGGCTTGAAAATATCTTCTTGTAAATCATCCGGTATGCCGATACCATTGTCAGAAATTAGCAAGTAACAATTTTCTTCATCTTCTTTAAGCTCAATACTAATCTTTGTACCTTTTTCATTGTATTTCAATGCATTATTGATCAAATTGTCAATTGCACGTTCCATTTCTTGTGTATCTAATGGAACTTTTATAGCATGTGTAGGGATATCAAATTCATATTCAAATCCTTCAAAAATAAAATCATCTATGTATTCAGCCAATTTCACTCTTAAAAACTCCGAAAAATCTACCGACTCAAGACTAAGTTTAAAATCAGGGCTGTCTAACTTGGTCAGATCAAAAAGACTGGTTAATAGGGCACTTGCACGATAAGCATTGCGCCTTATCATCACCAAATACTGCCTGCTTTCTTCACTCGGATTTTCAATACAATATTCTGTATAACCTGTGATGACCGCCAATGGATTTTTAAGATCATGAGCAACATCTAAAATCAACTGCTTTCTTAAGTGTTCAGATTTCTTCCTAAGTTCCATCTCAGTTTGTATGGTTTCAGCCATTTTATTGAAGGCTTGTTCAAGATCACCAAATTCATGTTTTAGATTTAATGATACTCTAGCATCATAACGACCTTCTTTTATCAGATTGGCACTTTTCTGAAGTTTCTCCATGGGTGTCGAAAAACTTAGTGCCATAATTTTTGAATATATTTGACTGCTGGATATTAACAATAAAAGGTATACCACGATACCTAAAATAATTGTTCCAAATACAACAACTGAATCTGAAGACTCATAATTGCTATTATGTGTAATGGCAAAGTCAAACCGTAATGATGTGGGAAAGGTTATAACCAACCAGAAATTTTCCTTATCATTGTAGGCAATACTATAACTGTATGCTCGTGAAATCGCTTGGGATGAGGTTAAGAACTGTGTAAATTCAGAGACCGTCAACTGTTTTTTAGGAAAATTATTGATACCTTTTGTATAGATAACCTTGTAATTCTCATCTATGACCTGTACGCCACCATTATGATTGATAATTTCAAGGACTTGTATATCATTGTAATGATCCTTCATCATCGATGCGGCATCGTATTGGTTTTTTACAAGTGCATCTTCAATAAATCCGGATACAATACTTAGCAAAAAGAACGCCAGTATGGCAATAATAGAAGTTATAAAAAATACAAGTATATAGTTAAGCAGAAACCGAGTTTTCATTTTCATTTTTTCACACCCCTACCTTACTGAATTTATACCCTATACCTTTAATGGTAATAATAAGAGCAGGTTTTTTAGGGTCTGTTTCTATTTTTTGTCTCAAATGACTAATATGTACCATAATCGTATTGTCATCATACAGGAAATCCTCGTCCCAAACAGCCATATATATTTGTTTTTTAGTAAAAACGCGTCCCGGCTGTTCCATCAAGTATTTAAGCATCAAGAATTCCTTGGCACTTAAATCAATGGGCTCATTGTTTTTATAAACCATGCAAGATACCGGATCAAGTGTTATAGGCCCTATTGTAATAGATTCCTCACCCATTCTCATAGACTTATTTTTTTTAGCTCTTACATCAATTCTAGCAACCAATTCAACCATACTAAAAGGTTTAACCAAATAATCATCCGCGCCAAGACCAAAACCTAAGACCTTGTCCATATCATCTCCCCTGGAAGTAAGCATGATTATTGGAACATCACTTTTTTCTCGAATGCGCCTAAGTAAGTTAAATCCATCCATGATTGGCATCATGACGTCAAAAAGCCCGATATCAATAGGCTGATGATCAAAAATATCCCAAGCTTCTTTTCCATTCTTAGCTAGAAAAACCTGATGACCTTCATTTTCTAGATTCAGTTTAAGCAGCTCTCTTAAATCCTTTTCATCTTCTGCAACCAATATATTCATTAGAACCTCCAATATCAACACATACTATACCTTTTTATGATATATTATTATAACATATTCTTTATACAGCATGGAACCCAATAAGATAGGTCAAATCTGATTTATAACTATGAAATCCTAGATTTAGAATAGTTGAGTTATGTGTTAATACATTTCAGCCTTGATGAACAACGGCAATTGTGATATAACTATAGCTAGAGTCTTTTTATAATTCTTAAATAGCTATATTATGGTATGAAGGTTTATACCATAGGATACAAAAATAAATATTTTCAGGAGGCTATACATGAAAAGTGCATATGATGTTTTGCTTGAGAGAGGTTTTATCGCTCAAGCTACCCACGAAGAAGAAATTAAAGATTTACTGTCGAAGGAAAAAATAAGTTTTTATATAGGTTTTGATGCAACGGCTAATAGCTTGACCGCCGGACATTTCTTAACCATTATGGCAATGGCGCATATGCAACATGCCGGCCATAGACCTATAGCACTTATTGGCGGTGGTACCACACGTATTGGCGATCCTTCAGGAAAAAGTGATATGCGACAGATGCTTACTTCTGAACAAATTGATGCCAACGCTGCCAATTTTAAGGTTCAACTTTCTAATCTCATCGATTTTTCTGATGGCAAAGCCATTATGGTAGACAATGCCGACTGGTTACTCAAATTAAACTATGTCGACTTTATCCGTGAAATCGGTGTCCATTTTTCTGTGAATCGTATGCTGACAGCGGAATGTTACAAATCCAGACTTGAAAAAGGTTTATCTTTTTTAGAGTTCAACTATATGCTTCTTCAATCTTACGATTTTCTTGAACTGAACCAACGTTATGATTGTGTTATGCAAATGGGTGGAAATGATCAATGGTCCAATATTCTAGGTGGTGTTGAACTTATTCGCCGAAAAGAACAAAAACCTGCATTTGGCCTTACTTTCAACCTACTTACCACAAGTGAAGGCATCAAAATGGGAAAAACCGAAAAAGGTGCACTTTGGCTGGATAAGGAACGTACTTCCCCTTATGAATTTTTCCAATACTGGCGCAATATAGAAGACGTCAAGGTCAAAGAGTGTCTAGCCCTACTTACTTTCTTGCCTATGGAAGAAGTCAATCGTCTTGGTGCTTTAGAAGGTGCAGAAATTAATCAGGCAAAAGAAGTACTTGCCTATGAGATTACAGCCCTTATTCATGGCGAAGAAGAAGCTAAAAAAGCATTAGAAGCTACCAAGGCCTTATTTGGTAGTGGCGCCAAGCTTGACAATGTGCCACAAACACAGATGGATATGGCCGTATTTGAAACAGGTATGAACCTACTGGAACTCCTACTGGAAGCCAAACTCATTCCAAGTAAATCAGAAGGTAGAAGGAATGTTCAACAAGGTGGTGTTCGTATTAATGATGTACAGATTACAGATGTGGACTACCTGATAACAAAAGATGATTTTAACGCCGACGGTGAATTGATGATTCGAAAAGGGAAAAAAGTCCACCATATGATAAAAATCTAATGACTTGATCTCATATTATTATTAAAAGAGGTATAAACCCGTAATTTGGGCTTATACCTCTTTTGCTTTCTACATAGATAAGTACTAATATCCTGTTGTGATCACGGATCTTGATTTTTATTTTAACGCTTTTAGTAAGGCTTTTAGAAATTCCCATGTTCTCATAGTGGATTCTATGTGGAGTCGCTCGTTGGGTGAATGGACTTCTTCCATATCCGGTCCGAAAGATATGGCATCTAGATGGGGTAATTTTTCCAAAAAAGCACCTGGTTCTAATCCTGCATGAATGGCTTTAACCAACGGTTTCTTATTAAACATATCTTCGTAAACAAGGGCTGCTTTGTCTAACAATCTTGAGTCCGGTTTGAATTCCCATTCAGGATAATCTGCTGTTGGCGTTAATGTAGCACCGATTTGTTTAGCAAACCACTCCAGCTGCGTTGTCATATGGTATTTTAGAGACCTGATATTGCTTCTGATTGCAAATAACATAACCACAGTGTCACCCTCAACAGCACATTTTCCAAGATTAAGGGAACTTTCAACCATGCCTTCAAGGTCCGCACTCATCGTCTGAATACCTTTAGGTATGTTAATAAGTGTATAAATTAACTGATCTGTTGTTTTTCTTGAGAAAACTTTTAAGCTTTTATTATATTCCATTGACTTGATATCAATGGTCAAAGCCGGTTCCACAGTACGATTTTCTTTTTTGATTTGAGCCTTTACTTCTTCATATAAATTCTCAAAGCTTGAATGATCCACACTTTCATAGACAATAATAGCCTTTGCTTCTCTTGGTATAACATTGTCTTTTGAGCCGCCGACAAAGTCAACAATTCTAAAAGAGCAACCTTTTCGCAAATGACTTAAGATACGTCCCATAAGATGATCGGCATTGGCTCTGTTCTTGTCGATGTCGACTCCAGAATGTCCACCTTTCAGATTCTTTATTTCTATGACTTGAACTTTGGCTTCATCAAAAACTTTAACAGTATGACTGATGGGTAGTCTTAAGGTAGCTTTTAGCCCCCCAGCACAACCAACGGTTAACTCTCCTTCTTCCTCCGAATCCAGATTAATGAAATAAGATCCTTTTAAAAGACTTTTGTCCATTTTCAAGGCACCTGTTAAGCCCACTTCTTCATCGGTTGTCATAACCACTTCAAGAGGTGGATGCGGGATATCCTCTGCATCTAATAAAGCCATGGCATAGGCAATGGCGATACCATTATCGGCGCCAAGTGTGGTGCCGTTGGCCGTTAGCCATGCGCCTTCAATAACCAGATCAATGGGGTCTTTCTCAAAGTCATGGTCCGTTCCCTCGTTTTGTTCACAGACCATATCTAAATGTCCTTGAATAATTGTAATGGGTGCGTCTTCATACCCTGCTGTTCCGGGTTTTTTTATGATAACATTAAGGTATTCATCTTGATGGACTTCCAAACCTCTTTCTTTTGCAAAACCAACCATATAATCACTAAGCTGTTTTTCATGGCCTGAACGTCTGGGTATCTGGCTGATGGCTTCAAAATAGTGAAATACCTTCTTAGGTTCAAGACCTTCTAATTTATTTGTCATATTCACACATCCTTTTATATATACTCTAATTTTTAAAGCTATGAATTGGAGCCGGTATTTTTCCACCACGATTAATGAATTTGGAACAATCAAAAGCATTCACCGGCATGATAGGTGCATAGCCAAGTAAACCGCCAAATTCCACAATATCACCCACGTCTTTCCCTATAACAGGGATAATTCGAACAGCAGTCGTTTTTTGGTTAATCATTCCAATGGCCATTTCATCTGCAATGATTCCAGCAATTGTAGTTGCTTTTGTTGATCCCGGTATAGCAATCATATCCAAGCCGACTGAACATACACATGTCATTGCTTCTAATTTTTCTATGGTAAGAGCACCGGCCTTTACAGCATTGATCATACCCTGATCCTCGCTAACGGGTATAAAAGCACCACTTAATCCACCCACATTCGATGATGCCATAGCTCCGCCTTTTTTCACGGAATCATTTAACATAGCAAGTGCTGCCGTCGTTCCCGGTGCACCTACATATTCAAGTCCCATTTCACATAAAATATCGGCAATACTGTCGCCAATTGCTGGCGTTGGTGCCAGTGAAAGGTCGATAATGCCAAAAGGTACGTTTAATCTTCTTGCGGCTTCTTTAGCTACCATTTGTCCGACTCTGGTAATCTTAAAAGCTACTTTTTTAATGGTTTCACTTAAGACTTCCAAGCTTTCACCACGACATTTCTCAACTGCCCTAAGGACAACACCAGGGCCACTAACGCCTACATTGATAACCACGTCGGCTTCCGTAACACCATGAAATGCACCTGCCATAAATGGGTTATCGTCCGGTGCATTGGTAAATACTACAAACTTAGCACAACCAATAGAATCTGCTTCTTTCGTAGCTTCCGCTGTTTCTAGGATGATTTCTCCAATCAACTTTACAGCGTCCATGTTAACGCCAGATCTTGTAGAACCCACATTAACCGAACTACACACATGTTTGGTAGATGCCAATGCTTGAGGGATAGAACGGATGAGCATTTCATCACTTGGTGTCATACCTTTACTGACAAGTGCTGAAAAGCCACCAATGAAATTAACACCTACAGTTTCTGCTGCTCTATCAAGTGTCTTTGCAATACTGACATAATCTTTTGTTTTACAACTGCTGGCTGCTAACGCAATGGGTGTTACCGAAATTCTTTTATTGACAATCGGGACCCCATACTCTTTGGATATGCTTTCTCCCACTTTCACAAGATCTTTTGCATAAGTTGTAATCTTGTTATAGATTTTTTCATTAAAAGCATTTACATCTTCATCGGCACAATCCATGAGGTTAATCCCCATCGTAATGGTTCTAACATCTAGATTTTCTGATTCTATCATGTCTTTTGTTTCATATACTTCAAAAAAATTAATCATATATCCACCTATATTCTATGCATTTCATTAAATATGTCTTCTAGTTGCAATTTGATAATGACACCGATGGATTCACCTAACTTAGCTAGGTTATCTACATGTGCTTCTATGGATTCCATATTGCTTGTCAAATCTACAATCATCATCATATTAAAATAATCCTCTACGATGGTTTGTGAAATATCCAAAATATTAATGTTATGGTCCGCAAGATAGGTACAGGTTTTTGCTATTATACCTACCGTATCCTTGCCAATGACTGTTATTATACCCTTTTTCATGTTAATCCTCCTATATAATGTTTTATTTGTTTTTATAGCTATAGACATATAAGTTCAGAATTAGAACATCTATTTGCAACGATGATGCGTAGGTTCTCACTTAAGTGCTTAAGGCTGTTTTTCAGCTCATACTCAATAGAAGCATAGGCTACATCCGGCATATTGTTTTCTTCACTAAGATGTCCAAGCACCACATGACTCATACCTTGGTGATACAGTTCACAAATCAACTGAGCTGAACGATCATTGGACAAATGTCCCAAATCACTTAAAATCCGTTGCTTAAGAAAAAACGGATAAGGTCCAACCTCAAGCATGCGGATATCATGATTGGCCTCTATAAAAAGCACGTTTGAATTGGCGAGATGAGACTTGATATAATCATTGTATGTACCCAAGTCAGTTGCTACACTGATTTTTTTTCCTTCTGATATAAAAGTATACCCTATAGGATCAACCGCATCGTGAAAGGATTTAAAAGCAGTTACCTGAATGTCACCAACAAAAAAAGGTTCATCCTCAACGACAGGGGTGAACAACATTGGGTTTATAACACCCAAAGAAGACTTGTTCATAATGGCTTCAAAGGTATTTGATTTTGTATGAATCGGTATATGATGCTTTCTAGAAAGTACACCAAGTCCTTTTATATGATCGGAATGCTCGTGGGTGATAAGAATGGCTTGTATTTGATCCATTGTTACGCCCAGAAAACTTAGACCTTCTCTTACTTTCTTACCACTCAGTCCTGCATCAATTAATATATGAGTATCTTTACTGCTTATATAAATGCAATTGCCACTACTGCCACTTGCAAGACTACATATTCTCATCTAACTTCCTCAACTTTCAAAACGCATATCCGCTGGAAACACCTCTAGCCTAAGCTCCAAAAAAACGAACTGACTCTATACTATCACAGGCTTTCATAAAAAGCTATATGCAACACGTCTTACAATGTGTCCAGTAGGTTCTCATGATCTACAATCAATCTGCCTCGACCATGATTTTTGGAATAATACATTGCATTATCCGCTCTATGAAGGAGACCCTCCACGTCTTTTGCAATTGTGGGTAAAGCCGATAGTCCAATAGATACATTGACTTTAACTTTCGTTGTTTCTTTATATATGATGTCCAGACCCTTTATCTCTTCGTGTAAAGCTGCCACTATGGTTTCTGCTTCATTGAGCTTTGTGTTTGGCAACACGACTAAAAATTCTTCACCACCATATCGACCTGCATAACCATTATAATCATCTGCTATGTGTTGAATAATGCTTGAGACTGCTTTTATTACCTCGTCACCAAAGAGATGTCCATAGGTATCATTGATTTTTTTAAACCGGTCAATGTCCAACAACGCCAATGAAAGCACTTCTTTTTTTTCAAGATGATCAATGGTTTCAATGATAATTTTCTGAATAGCTTCTCTATTATACAAGCCGGTAAGACCATCTCGTATAGCGATTTCTTCCATTTTACTGTATAGATTGGCGTTGTTAATAGCAATATTAATCTGACTGATGATACTTTTAAAGAAATTCATACTGTTGTGATCAAACATATCTTTTGTGTGGTGCTCAGCAATTAACAAGCCATATACATCATCTGATTTTACCAAAGGTACAATAATCAGTGACCCCACTTCTCGGTGTTGAATAAAGGGATATTCTTGCATGTCTACATTTGAATCCATATAAGGCTTTCCCGTCTCATAAAAGCGTTTATAGACACCTGTTTCAACATCTGACTTAAAAGACTCAAGAAAATCATACTCAATGACTGTATTCACTTTATAAAACTTTTCATTGGTACCTTCATCAATAACATATAGCATACATGTGTCGACACCAATGGCGCCAATGATTGAATCTGCTACTAAGCCAATTAATTCATCTATATCAAGCACAGAACTAATATACCTTAAGAGTTCAGACTGGGTGTACATTTCCGAACTAACACGGTTTAATTCAATATTCTTTTTCTCGATTTCTTGTTTTTGTTTCAGCAATACATGATGTAGTTTTTTATAATTTTTTTTCTCGATTTCCAAGGATTCTTTTTCAACTTTGTTCTTTTTTATTTCAGAATTAAGATTCATAAAAATCTTTTTTTGTTCGTAAACATAATAACCAACTGTATTGAAGACAACATAAAGCGTTATCCATAACATTCCCCAGTAAACAATCATCTCAACTGTCAAAGCATTACGCATCGCAGTAGCTATGCTACTTATAGCAAGTGGTAGTGCACCCATCCATAAAAGATCGACTTTTTCACTAGGTGCCTCAGGCTCAATAATAATTATAAGTTCAATAAAATTAATAAAAAAAAGTAGCATACTTAGACCTTGCACTAAGAGCCGGTCATCACTTAAATAATAGGCATAAAAAGTCATATAAAATACATTTGCTACTTTATAGATGGTGCGTTGATGGCCATAGTTCATTTTCAGCAAGACGAAACGACTTATTGTTATTATGACAAAAATCATTATACCCAAAAATGGAATCGCAAGCTCTCTTTTATCAAAGTAGCTATAGAAAACGTAAAACAACAGAATCATTATTAAGAGTGCATGACGTTTCAGGATGATATATTCATACTTTAGAATACGGTCCATGTTTGATTTACCACCTTAACTTTAGGATATTTGTTCCCAATAAACCTCCAAATGATCACCATCATGTATTTCACCCATATAGGAAGCGGTGGCATTGTTGATTTTACATACCACATTGCCTTGGGGTTTAGATAAATCAAAAGGATAAACCTCGAAAATATCTACAAAAATGTAGGTTGACTTACCTTCGAGTTTTATAGGTGTTTCATTTACGGATACATAAATACACTTCCCTGATGTTTCACCCTCTTTGGATTCATCCCCTTTATTTTTTTGGGATTTTCTCTCTCTTTTTGATATATGATCAAGATCTGCCAAACTGCTTTTCTCATCTGAAGGTTGACCATTGATGTAATAATCATATTGAAAATCATCTAAATCATGTTTTCTCAAAAAACTGACCAGTGTGGGTAACTTCAATCTTATGACATCATTGTTTTTTATGTCATGATTCATGGTCATCCCTATTTCATTGACATAAATTTCCGGTACCAGTGGATAGACCTTTTCTTCAAAGTAAACTTTGAGGTCTAGTGTCTTGACCAATTGGTATGTCGATAGTGTCGCATCTTTCCCGGATTTGGCTTCTATGACCGTTATATAATCATGCATTTTTATTTTTGAGGTTAGGCTTACTTCTTCATTATTAAGTAGTATTTTAGCGGGTATTCCCGGCTCACCAGGAATTCTTCTTTGATTTTGATTCACCTCAAACTCAAGGGTGCGACCTTTTTTAGCAATGAATTTTTTAGGTTCTATACCTTTATATGCTACCACATCCATGATGGTCAAACGATTATTGTCATAGATTTTTATAGGTTCATCGTTAAGATATACTTGGATGAAATCATGTTTATTGTTCTCAAGTCCGGTTAAACAGATGCCAATTGGTGTAATTAATTCCGGACCTTTTTTAATTTTGGTTTCACCAAAATCCACACTATCCAGTACTTCTTTTCCTCTAATAGCAACACGTTCGGGACTGAGTCCCATAGACTGGCTCAAAACATTTGTAAAATGCTTGACTTGTCCACCACCACCTACGACAAAGACCGCATTGGTTGATTTACCATTGTTCAGTTCTATAATCCGATCGGCAATCTTCTTTGCAAGTTGCTGGGATACATCTTCAAGTATTTGATTAATCTCATGGGTATCTACAGTATGCTTCATCCCTATAACATCTTTAAAAGATACAGTTTTTGATTTTGTTGAAGCTTTTATTTTAATCTTTTCTGCTGTATTAAAGTCTACCAAATAGTGATGAACAATAGCTTCTGTTAGCTCATCGCCTGCCATAGGAATCATACCATAGGCAATAATACCGCCATCTTTTGTGATGGCAATATCTGATGTTCCTGCACCAATATCTACCAGAGCAATATTGAGTAATCTGTATTCTTCAGGTATTGCCACATGAATTGCTGCAATAGGCTCCAGTGTAAGACTATAGACTTCCATATCTGCGTTTTTTACAACGCTGTACAAGCTCTCAACGACTTCTTGAGGTAGGAAAGTAGCCAGTACATCTGCACTAATTTTTTTACTCTTATGGTCTTTTAGTGATGTGATTTCATAGTCATTGAGATAGTATTTTGATACAGTGTAACCTACACAATGATACCCCATCTCTTCCTCGTCCAGGTTGGTGTTGACCTGTTGATGGGCTTTTTCCATACCCAGTAATTCAAGGGTATTAATGTGTTGATCATCTATGATGATTGTAGGATCCATATCCTGATCCACATGTATCAAAGCTGTTTTTAGGACAC